>NZ_JADEWA010000023.1:0-25535 GCF_015207865.1 Dolichospermum sp. LEGE 00246 | reverse complement strand
TGCTTTGAGTGCATAGAGGATAGTTGCTGCTTTTTGATAACCAATACGAATTACTGTCTTGCTATTATTATTTTGAGCGATTGTATTTGCATTAGCTTTCTGAATTGTCCCGCCATTATTGCTAACGCTGGGAGAAAAAACAGAAATAGCTAATATTGAACCTAATCCAACTGTAAATAGTAAGGAAAAAGTGCGAATGTTCGATTTTTTAAGAAACATAATCCCAATTTAAACTAATCGAAGTAAAGAGAATCTAGTGAATATGACTCTAGTGCTTAAAGTCAATATAGTATTAAGACTTTATGTCAATTTATGATAAAACTACAGTATGTCAATCAAATTACCGTATTTTATTTTTAAATGATCACATAAAAGTGATTTAAATGCAAGAGGTCTATGGAAAAATATTAACCGTGCGTGTAATTTTATACTCTTATTTGCCGTAAAATGCCAGAAAAATTAGATTTGAACAAAAGTGTTGTGGGGGAGGGAGTACAAATAAATCCTGCCAATCTCCTACAAGAAGAAGTTATCCAACTCCTGAAACAAGTAATTGAACCCACTCTCAAAAACGATATCGTTAGTTTAGGAATGGTACGAAATCTGCGGATAGTTGATAACTATGTTTATCTGCGCTTGTATATAGGTTCTCGTCAGCAGCACTTAGATGCAGAAATTAAAGCGGTATTATCATCATTAGCTTGGTGTAAAAAAACCTACATTCAAGTTTGTACAATTCCAGGGGTAAAAACGACATTAGCCATATCTAGCGGTAAAGGGGGAGTTGGAAAATCCACAACCGCAGTTAATTTAGCAGCAGCTTTGAGGTTAACAGGAGCAAAAGTCGGATTGTTAGATGCTGATGTTTATGGTCCTAATGTTCCTCAGATGTTGGGATTAGGACAATCTGAAGTTACGGTTATTGATACTGCTAATGGTCAGAAATTTTTACCCTTAGAAGCTCATGGTATCAAAGTTATGTCTGTAGGATTGTTGGCAGAACCGGATCATCCTCTAGCATGGCGTGGACCTGTACTACATAAAATCATTACTCAATTTATACATGATGTTGAGTGGGGAGAATTGGACTATCTGTTGATAGACTTGCCTCCTGGTACTGGTGATGCTCAAATCACAATTGTGCAAGAAAGCCCGATTTGTGGAGTGATATTGGTAACAACACCTCAACAAGTGGCTGTTGCTGATGTGCGTCGCAGTATCTATATGTTTCGTCAAGTGGGTGTTCCTGTTCTCGGTATTATCGAAAATATGAGCTATTTTATCGGCATAAATGGGGAAGAAACTCCGATTTTTGGCAGTGGTGGCGGTGAAAAATTGTCAAATGAACTCCAAGCACCGCTTTTAGGTAAAATTCCCCTCGATCCTCGTATTTGCAATGGTGGTGATACTGGGCAACCTCTTACGCTGGCTGACTCTAGTTCAACTACAAATCAGGTATTTATACATATCGCTATGGCACTAGAGGCTACTTTTATTGCTTTTTCCGGTGATCTGTGAGGTGCTTGATCTTAAATCTACAGGGGAGCAGTGCGATTTTGTGAGGTGCTGAAAATTGGTGATATATCTCACCTAGATAATTAGCGATAGCGATTGCGAAGCGTATGCCTTGCACTCAGCACTCGGTAGGAATCACTACCTAAAAGAGATGAAAATGGGAAAATCAAGACCTATTTATTGAGAATAAATCGTGGTAATTGAGAATCAAAGCATAATTTCACAAAATCGCGTTGCTCCCGGTTATCAGATGTATTGCTAGATTTTCTCAAATTTTAGATCATTAGACATTTAATAACCTGTAATTCTGATTTAGCCTGGAATAGTGCGTTATGTTTGGCTTTAGCGCAGGTATATCCGTAATCTACCAGGGACTTAACACATATTTTAACAGTATGTATTAGTTGGCTATTTTTATCGGAGGTTTCAACTGCATTTTGTGATCCATGGATCACATTTGTTGATCCAGAAATATTTGGGGATAGTTACACGCCTTCAAGGGTGCTAGGACTAGATTTATCAAGACTTGCTGACCGCCCCTGGCTTGAGCTTGAGGGGTAATAATGCGCGAATTTTGAATCAACCAATTTGAATGGGAACGAAGCCAATGACACCGGAAAAAGTTCGGATTAAAGATAGCTACCGAGAACGTATATTTGCCGAATCACAGCAACTAGATAAAAGTTACTTAGAGACGCTTTACTTTATTATTGATTGCTATTTTGCTTTCAAAAAGGGGGCATTCCCCATGCAACAAATAGTTACACATACCCCAGCTTTCACCCCGATTGCTACAAACCCAAGTCAACAAGACCAGCCCCCTTCAACTCCATCATCACCAGAAAATCCCAAAGATGCTGATGGCGAAACATTTACCCTTGATTTTGATTTGTAACTGTTATGTAGGGCTTGCTGATAGCGTAATGATTCTCACTTAATATAATGTTAAAGTAGGTTTATGACTCGACAACAACATGACCAATTTGCAAAACAATATTTAGAGGAACTGTTGTCACCATTGGGAACAGTAGAAATCAGTCGGGAAGTGACTGATTAAGTTCGTCAAGTAGATATTTTCTTTTCTCCTATTCCATCACCCAAAGTTGATCCTCAATCTTTAGGATTACTAGGTAGAATAGCACAAAGTACCGCTTTATTAGAACCTTTTCGTAACCCACCGAATAAAACGGAGGTACGTAACTGTATTATAAAATTATTTTCTATTTATGGCGATTTTCAACGGAAAGCTAAACGAGAAAATACTTCTTTAGCAGAAACTAATTTACCATGTTTGTGGGTTTTAGCTCCCTCTGCTTCTACTGGTTTAATAGAGAGTTTTGGAGCTAAACTAGATTTAGATAATTGGCTACCAGGAGTATTTTTTCTACCGGACGCTTTCAAAACAGCTATAGTAGCAATTAATCAGTTACCTGTCACTAATGAAACACTACTGTGTAGGTTATTAGGACGAGATAAGGTTCAACAAGAAGCGGTAAAACAATTAGTTGCACTAGCACCAGAAAACCCGTTACGTCATAATATTTTAGAACTGGTTTTTAGTTGGCGTGTAAGTGTACAAACTCAGGAAATATTAACAGAAGATGACCAGGAGTTAATTATGAATTTAACAGCAGCTTATCAAGAGGCTAGGGCTGAGGCTGTACAAGAAGGACAACGTTTGGTTTTGGAAAATTTATTGAGGGTAAGATTTGGTAATTTAGATAATGAATTATCCAGGACTATTGATAATTTGCTCAATTTACCAATAGATGAGTATAGCAGATTATTACTTCACTTAAATAATTTATCCCGTGAGGAATTATTAGCAAGATTTAACAATTAACTCTGTCTAGGTAAAGGTTGGGTTAAATAAAACCCAACCTTTACTTTATAGTGCGTTCCAGGCTTTAATCAATGATTATATTGATCGTAAAAAGAAAGATATATTATAACAATATCAACCTTCATGAATCAATTGCAGCAAAGCCTCCGTTGATATCTTGCCACTCATATCCGTACCCTCCAAGAGACTATCCGCCAAATCTCGCTTGTGGTGATGTAATTCCACAATCTTGTCTTCAATAGTATCCTTAGCTACCAAGCGATAAATTGTTACCGGACGTTGTTGTCCAATCCGGTGGGCGCGGTCAGATGCTTGATCTTCCACAGCCGGATTCCACCAAGGTCTGTATGGATCACGTAATCAGCAGCAGTTAAATTCAGTCCTGTACCCCCGGCTTTGAGACTAATGAGAAAAACATCTCCATCCCCAGATTGAAAGGCATCCACGCTTCTTTTCCGTTCCGCCATGGGGGTACTACCATCTAAATATTGATATTTAATCCCTTCTTTAACCAGATAATCGCGGATGATGTGCAGATGATCAACGAACTGACTAAACACCAACGCCTTATGGCGATTTTCTAGCAATTCACCCAGTACCTCGCCAAAAAGCTGCAACTTAGAACTAGATAATTCCGTATCAGGCATCACCAAACTAGGATTACAGCAAGCGCGACGCAGTTTCATTATCTCTGCTAACACTTGCAAATGTTTTTGTCCTGCATCTGCATTACTTTCAGTTAGTTTAGATTAGATATAGCTTGACGACGCAACGCTTCATAAAATGCTTTTTCCTCCCGACTCAACTCCACATGAAGCAGAATTTCCGTCCGAGAAGGTAATTCTGACAACACCTGATTTTTTGTCCGTCGTAATAAAAATGGTTGAATAAGTTTTTTCAGTTTATTACGTGCTTGTTTATCTTGATATCTCTCAATGGGATTTGCAAAGCGTTGATTAAAGCTTTCAAAAGAACCTAATAAGCCAGGATTAATAAACCGAAATAAATTCCACAATTCACCTAAATGATTTTCAATAGGAGTCCCCGTAGTCAGCAGTTTAAAATTAGCTTTCAGGTTCATGGCTGCTTGGGAACGTTTAGTAGCCATATTTTTAATTGATTGGGCTTCATCCAATACAATCGTTTGCCACTGCACTTGAGCAAGCATTTGAGATACCTCTTCCTGCTGTAATAAACCATAACTACAGACCAACATATCCAACGGTTGTAAACCATCTAATAATTTTTGACGGTTAGCACCTGAGAATTGCATAATATTCAGAGTTGGGGCGAATTTTTGCGCTTCACTCACCCAATTCATGCAAACGGAAGTGGGGGCAATAATTAAAGTTGGTCCTGCATGGGCATTTCTAAGAATGACTGCTAATGCTTGTACGGTTTTACCCAATCCCATTTGGTCGGCTAAACAAGCACCTACACCCCAATGTGCTAACCGTGCTAACCAACAAAAACCATCCATTTGATAGTCCCGTAATTCGGCTTGAAAGGTAGACGGGAGTTCTGGTTGGAGGTCTTTTACCTCTTTGAGTTTCTGAATATGTTCCTTCCAATGTTTATCTGCTTTTAGTTTACCTACCTCATCGACAAAATCCTCTAACCCCAATGTGGCTAAGGGGTGAAAACGCATACCTTTCCCGTGTTTTTCCGAAAACATCCGTAATTCGTCGAGACGTTTGCGAAAAGCTTGGGTTAAAGCCAGAAATTGACCGTCACCCAGGGGAATAAATCGGCTGGGGGTTTTTTCCAACAGTGCTAGGAGTTGCTGCATATCCAGCACTAGGTCATCATTGAGTTTCAATTCACCGGTGGCTGCAAACCAATCTTGTTGACGTTGAATTGATAAATTAAAGTCTTTCAAATCTGCATTGTGACTAACACGCAGTTTTTCCCCTTCTGGCCAAGCCATAACTACACTGTCTCCCAGTGTTTGCAGTTCTAGCAGCAGTTCTAAACAGTCTTCTGCTTCTTCTATTCCCCATTCACCATCTTGTTCTTCAATTCGCGTTAAGGTGGGACAGGCTGCTATAGTTGCTTGGGCGAGTTGTTTTTCTTCTGCTAGATTACGTTTAGTTTGCAGACGTTTACCTTCAATTTCGGCAATCACTGTTTCACCACCTGCACCGGGACGGAAGTATGGTCCACCTTGGGTAAAAGGACGGGATAACAGGGTGATTTTCAAGCCAGAATTGGCAGGTAAGAGGTGAATGTGGGGTAGTGTTTGGGCAGGGACTTCTTCTGCACCTTCTGCGCCTCCACCGATGTCAGAATGGACGGTAACGATACCAGAGACGGCATTAATAGCTGCTAAAACTTGCTTTTCGGCGATCGCAGGGTTGCAAGACACATTTGCTGGGATAGAAGGTAATGAACCATGCTAACCGCATTTCTGACTCTGGTTTGCCAGGGGTTTGTGGTTGTTTTTGGAGATTTGCTAGGGCATTGAGGCACATTTCCCAAGCTGCTTGGGGTTGGATTACATCTACTATGGTTTGGATGCCGCTATCTTCTCTTAGTGCTTCTGCTTGTTGTTTATAGTTACTACTGGGTTTGAGTCGGGATAGAAGTTCTGCGGTTTCCATTGCCAGCCAGTGATGACAGGATGCGAGCGATCGCCTATATAATGGTTCTAATATATCAGGTAAGCTTTTTTTAGCACTCTCAGCATCCATCCAGTAAAGGCACAGAGAACAAAACAATGTTTGTAAACTATTTTCTTCTTCCACCGAAGCAATATAGGCACTTACTACAAGTTCTTTTTGGGTAATATCACCTCGCTGGACTTGCAATACCATTTTCAATCTGGCATAAATAAACGTGAGCCAATGATCTGATTCACGGGACATTAATGTGGCATACTCTTCTGCTTCTTTGAGCCGTTCTGCTGAACCATCTTTTAATAGGGCGAGGATAAAAAATAAGCCGCCCATTGTATTAAAATATATTTGGCGTTTGCCTGTGGCTTTTTTTATAGCTTTGAGGGCATCTGTATAATATTTAATTGCTTGGTCATTTTCACCCCGCACAAAACTCAACCAACCCCAATAAATAGCGGCGTTATTTTGAGATTCCTCTGATATCCGTTCCAAACAATCTTTTGCTTCTGCCGTCTCACCCCGTAATAGGAATTGTTCTGCTAAAATCAGATGCAAAGAATCTGAGGAATATTTTCCAGGTTCATAACATTCTGCTTCCAGCATCATAAACGCATCTTCGCAGTCAGATAATTTTAATGCTGAATTGAAGAGGACACTTGATATACAACTTTGATATAATTCTTTTGGTAGGGTGTTAAACCAATCTGCGTCAAATGGGTTATTACATATCTGGTTGAAGATATTTTCTATGACTATTTTTTCTTCGCTATAACTATGGTTATGGTAATCTTCAATTTGCTTATTAATAAAAATAGGGTCTTGGCGGTAAAGTCCAATGCGGATTTCTCTGATACACTGGCGGAGACTGCGGAACATCCGAGAATTTTTGTTCCAGTGATTACTTACTGGTAATGTTTCCCTCTACGGCTTTAACTAGTATCTCAAACTTTCTAGTTTCTACAGCATGACGAGTAGCAATTTCTGTGAGTAAGGGATGACATTCAGGACCTGATTTGCTTTCCTTGACTAGCAAACCTGCTATTACCAATTTCTCAATTTGGTAACTGAGGGTTTTAGTGGTCCAAGGTTTATTCTTTTCGTCTAAGGCAGCAGTTTGGGAAAGACAACTGAGGAATGAATTTTTGTCTATTGGTGCATAAATTACCGAAAACAATTGGATAATCTTTTGAATAGCAGGGGATAAATCGAAGTATTTTTTAGCGAGTTGTGTTTGGAGTTGGGTGGAATTAGGGTTAAAATCGGACATGGTACTAATAATTGATACCGTTGTTGGGTATCTGGTGTAGATGTGCAAAAGCTGTAGAGCTTTTTGCTGGAATATTACCTTTTAGGTTATCAGATACATTGCTAGATTTTTTCAAAGTTTGGATCATTAAACATTTAATAACCTGCAATTCTGATTTAACCTGGAATAGTGCGTTAAGTTTTGCTCTAGCGCAGCTATATCCGTAATCTACCAGGCACTTAACACATATTGTAATAGTGTAACAGTGCTAGTGGTCTGTCAATTTTGTTTTTGTGTTTAATTGGTTCCCAAATCAAAGATTCCGAAAATTGGATACAGACAATTTTAAGCTTGACAGACCACTAGTTGGTTATTTTTATCGGAGGTTTCAACTGCATTTTGTGATCCATGGATCACATTTGTTGATCCAGGAATATTTGGGGATTGTGGTCTTCGGTGCTATTTTTATGGTGTAGCTGACAAGTAGCTTTGGCGATACTTCTTTTTCTTCAAGGAAGCTGCTTCTCTTCTTGACCATTGCTTAACAGGAGTCAGTTGTGGAATATCTGTAAACTGGTAACTCAACGATTCATTTCCACTTAACTTTGCTACTACATTAGCAATAAAGCGACAACAGCGTTGTGGCTGACTAACTACTTGTTCCTCGGCAAACCTAATTATTACCCATCCAGCATCCACAAAACACTTATTCCTATAATCATCATCGCCAATAAAATGTGTTGGTTCTCCTGTAGAAAAACAATGGCTTTCATCCACTTCAATATCAAGATATAGCTCACTTGTTGGCTCTACAATTACAAAGTCTGCGGTGTAAGGACGATCATGACCATTTGGTAGCATTTCTTGTTGCGATCGCACCCAATCACCAAAATAATATTTAAGCACTTGTCCAAACCGTTCTTCAGAAGCACCCACAGTCACGCTACCACTACCATTCGGTTTAATACAAGGAGAAAGATTTTTAGTATCAGCGAAGGTGGAATTAAAATAATAGGATAAACTGGAACTGATTTAGTCACCATTGTTGCGTACAAGTAACAACACTACCAATACCTTTTGATTAAGGGGAAAAAGTTATAATTCCTTTACCCAGACGACAAAGTAAATTGTGGATTAATCAGAAAAGTATTGGTTATACTCCTATTTTAAAGACAATCCTCTTACTCTAAATCTGTAACTTAATCTATTTTTATTTACATTCTGCATCTATCATTTGATAGAAAGAAATTACGTAGTTTAATCCTAGCTAAAACCTCAAATTATCATTAGAATTTGGCTATACAAATCAGATTTGAATCTTGTTATGTTGCTGAAAATCTCATCAATGTCAGCCAAAGTTTTGGCTAATCTGGATTTTCAAAGATTCAATAATCATACAGAATTGGTATCAATCTAGTACAGCACGGCATAAGTGAACCCACTATTATAATTGGTAAAAACTTTGTAGTTTAGAACCCTATTTCAGATATCTGAAAAGCTCAATGCCGTATTCATTTTGACTTTCGCACTGCGGTACTAATCCTATAAAAAGCTTCTGGATATAATAATATGGCATCCTTATTCTTAGAAAAACTGACTAACTTCATCACCACAGGAGAGCCTGTGATTATTTGTGAATCTCCTGTACAAGAAAGATACCGAATGCTCCGCTCTCTTTGCCAGTATTACTCAAAAATAGGCATTAAGTGCTATTTATGGAATTTGGGACAAGAGCTAATTAAGGAAATTGAATGCCTAAATAATATAGATTTAAGTTTTAAAGATTTTTATGACTATACTCTAAAACCGACACAAGAGCTTAAAGACCACTTTAGAATTTTGAATTTTTGGGAATGTTTTCAGGGAGTAGGAGTATTAATCATCGAGAATCTATATCCTTGGATTAGTGCTAATGTAGCCCAAGAAACGCAGTTTTTCTTGATATCTGAATGGGTGAAATCAAAGTTGCTCAATCTTTCCTTCTCTCAATCTGCTGTTGGTAAAATCAAATGCGCTATTCTTTTAGGTTCTCAAGCTAACTTACATCCAGAACTTGCTGCTCAAATTCCTGTAGTCACTCAAGAATTACCTGATATCTCAGAAATTACTGCAAGTCTTAATGAGGAAGCAGAGGGAATTTTACCATCAAATTTGAGCGAAATTGACAAAATTACAATTGTCCGTAGTGGGATTGGATTATACATTTCCGATTTAATAAAAGGGCTAAAATCAATTCATTCTCATGATAAAAGTGCAGAAACAATAGCGAAACAACTACTCCAATATAAAATCAATTTGCTTAACAGACTTTATGGAATTGAGTTTATTCCTACTCCCCAAGTTCCCTTGGGAGGATTGGATTTGATGCAGGAGGCTTTTAAGAAATTTAAAAGATTATTTAGTCCCCTTGCTAAAGCCTACAAACTCAGAGTTCCTAAAGGTATAATGCTAGTAGGTCCTCCAGGTACGGGTAAATCACATTCTGCTAAAGTATGCTCTCAAATTTTAGGTGTTCCTTTGATTTTAGTAGATTGGGGTAATTTGAGAAGCTATGGTAATGAAGCAGAAAGAAGACTGAAACAGTTACTAAATTTAGTAGACTGTTTGAATGAAGTTGTTATTTATTTTGATGACTTTGATAAGGGATTTGCTGGAGATGATGATATAGCTAGAAGGTTAGCAGGACAGTTACTCACTTGGATGCAAGAACGTACCAGTGATGTAATTGTAATCGCCAGTGTCAACCGCTTGGAATGGCTACCACCAGAATTAACTAGGGCAGGAAGATTTGACTACATTTATAAAGTAGACCTGCCTAATTATGGAGAAAGACACAGTATTTTTAAACTCCACTGTGCTAGATTTGATGATAGATTTAGTGGTGATGTTTCTGGTAAAATTGACCCTTATAGTCAAGAAGAATGGCGACGACTGTTGAAAGAAACTAATCGTTGTGTAGGTGCAGAAATCCAAACTATTGTGGAGAGGGCTGCGGCTACTACTTTCTGTCAAATGTTTCCAGAAGATATACCTGTTCCTCGCAATGGTAAATTACCACCATTGGAAATTTCTGTGGCGACGCTGTTAGCAGAACGGCAACAAATTAATCCGTTAGCTATTAGAGAAGCAGATAAGGTGGAAAGTATGCGGAATAAAGCTGAACTCCAGGGGTTACCATCTTCGACCGTAGATTCATCGGAGTATGCAATTGGTAATATAGATATATTTGGTGGTTGAAGTTATTAATAAGGAAATAAATTACTAATGAAGCCCGCTCCTGAATTTCCTATCGTTTTTGTTACTGAAGCAGATTATGAGCTTTCCAGTAACGAGATGATGGGCAGCAAGTATAAATTTTGGTTTGAACATGAACAACTTGGGCGTTGCCTATATAAGCAAGCGCGACCAAATTTAGGAGAAGATTGGGCAGAGAAAGTAGCGTCTGAGTTGTCTGAGCTTTTAGGATTACCCCATGCTACTTATCATCTGGCAGAAACTTGGGAAGGGAATTGGGGTGTAGTTTCACCGTACTTTTTACCAGGAGGAGGGACACTTGTTCATGGCAACGAAATTCTCACGCCAATTGTGCCAAATTACCCTACCTTCGTTACCTATGGCGCATCACAACATACAATAGATATTGTTCTGCAAGTTATTGCAGCAGATTATGTGGGCTTGCCAATAGCTTGGACACCACCGAGCGGTATCCAAACAGCAGTAGAAGTGTTTGTTGGCTACCTGTTGTTAGATGCCTGGATTGGTAACGGAGACCGGCATCATGAAAACTGGGCTTTTGTGCGAAATAAGGTGGCATCTACAGAAACTGTACACTTAGCACATACCTATGACCATGCTTCGTGTTTGGGACGCGACCTCCCTGACGGACAGAGACAGAAACGCTCAATCGAGGCTTATGCAAATAAATGTTATTCTGCTTTTTATAACAGTGTTGAAGACAAAAAGCCCCTTAAAACTTTTGATGTATTTCACCGAGTTGCTCATCGTTATCCCCAAGCAGCCGATGTATGGCTGGAGCGGCTTGAAAGCATCTCAAGAGTAAATACGTTCTTAATTTTTAGTCGTATTCAGCGTAAGCGCATCTCAACTATTGCCGTTGAGTTTGCACAGAATATTCTGGAATTCAACCAACACAAGCTGCTTAAATTAAGGGAATTACTTCAGTGAAGACACCTCAAACATTATTTTTAGCTTGGCAAGACTCTAACAGTCGCTCTTGGTTTCCGATTGGTAGGTTGACGTTTGATGGTACGAGGTACAAGTTTGTCTACACCCAAGGCGTAAAAGCGGCAGAGAGAATGTGCAATTTTGCGCCTTTATCTTCTTTTCCGCACTTAAATGAAGAATATACATCAACCCAATTATTTCCTGTTTTCTCTAATCGGTTATTGCCTCGTTCCCGCCCTGATTATGCAAGTTTCCGGCAATGGCTGAATATTCCAGAACATGAAGATGATCCAATTGCAGTACTAGCCCGTAGTGGTGGACAACGAGAAACAGACACACTCACCGTCTTTCCCTGCCCAGAACCAGATGCAGCAGGACAATATCAGCTGCACTTTTTTGTACATGGGCTGCGACACCTGCCACAATGTGCAATTGAGCGGATTAATCGCTTGGAACCTGGAGAAAAATTATGGTTAGCTCATGAATTTCAAAACTCCTACGATTCCCAAGCATTAACTTTTCATAGTGAGGATCACCACATCGTAGGCTATTGCCCACGTTACTTAAGAAATGAAGTTTTTGAACTTCTTGAACGCGACCCCAGTTCAGTAATACTGAAAGTAGAACGTGTAAATTTACCACCAACACCGCTCCAATTTCGGCTACTGTGTCAGATAACTGCTTTGTGTAAAGACGACTTTCGCTCGTTTTCTAATCCAGAGTATCAGCCGCTCAATCAGGAAGACTTAATGGCAGCAGTTTAATTTATAGCAATTGCTAAAATGCTTAAGAAATCGTATTTTGATTTAAAGGGAACAGAAAAATGCCCTAACAATTGTGGCGACTGCTATAACTATTGACAGTTAAGCCTATGCTCATGACTTTCTTCATCAAGCTAGATTATGTGTTATTTGAATTTCAATCTTAGTATACAAGTACTGTAATTCTACTTTTATTGCTTTCGACTTACAACTTTGTGATGACTGCACTCAGCATAATTTCAGTAAACAATGTCCACTGCACCAAACCAGACTTCCCAACAAATTAATGCTTCTGTTCCCCAAGAAACTATTACTGGGGTAGTAGAAAGTCTCACTTTTTACTGGGAGGAGTCTGGCTACACAGTGGCACGCTTAACTCGCTCCAGTATCAAAGATTTAACAACCATTATTGGCAGTTTTGCTAATATTCAACCAGGGCATACACTACAACTAATGGGTTTTTGGCGGGAACATCCCCAATATGGACTACAATTTCAAGTAATCAATTATAAAGAAACCAAACCAAGTATAGTTTTTTGTCAAGATAATTGATATGCGTTTATGCTCAAAGATTAGTTATTTTACGCAGAAAAAATGTTATAAAAATACCTGGTTTTTAGTTATAGTGGTAACAAATTATTTGAGTAAAGCTCAGATTAGTGTTATGGCTATGAAATTTTTGGAGATAAGATTTGCTTAATAATTGGCTCAGTAATAGTACAAGAGAACCATGTCCATATAAATTTGGGGTCAGAGACATCACAGAATGTTCTTCACCTAATTTATCTGATCCTGAAGACACAATACTTAATCATCTCTCATACCATCTCTTGATGGCTCACGGCGATCCTGAAAAAATTAAAGGAGATTGTAAAATTTTATTAGAAGATTTAGAAGAACTAAAATTTGATAAACTCAAAAGCTATGTTGAGGACATAATTAAGAATTATGTGAATAATGAAATACTACCCAGTAATAAACCTGGCTTCCAACTCTCTACCTGGATAGGCAATTTTGGAGAAGTATTAGCATCTCAGATTCTTATAGATTCAGAAGAGTTTTGGTTTCCAATTTATAAATTAAGATTTCGTGAAAAAAGATCATGGGCTATGAAACTGACGGATCTTTGTCTTATAAAAACTAATGGACTTTCTAAACCTTTGATCTGTTATGGGGAGGTGAAGACAAAATCATCTGCTTGTGATCCTAAACTAGGAATTAAAGGTCATGATAGTTTAGTAAAAGATGATGCACTAGAAAAGCCAGAAATATTAAACTTCTTCTGTAATATGTTATACGTAACCAAAAGAATAGATGAGGCAGATTTTCTTACAAGAATAAGGCTTGGTAAAATTGATTATGATAAACAACATTATCTTTTTTTAATACATGATAAATCTACTTGGAAAGAGGAGGTATTAAGTAATTTAAATTCTTATCAATTAAATAGTGATTTGATTAATTTTTCTATTACTGTCGTTCTTGTAGAGCAGTTAAGGCAAGTTATTGATGAATCTTATTCACGAGCTTGGAAGTCAGTTGAAGGTTGGATAAATGGATAAACAAAACTACTTAGAGAATACACAAAGAAGACTTCAAGAAATTCATTCAGATTCAGATTTTAAAAATAACGTATCTCAAGCAAGAGCGCGTGCTATACAAGAAGAATTTGTTCCTGAACAATCAACAACACAGTTTACTTTTGATCCAAAAAAAGTTTGGCGTTACTGTGATTATATTTTTTCAGAAAGTATTTTACTGTTAAAAGAAAATTTTGGTGATAGGATAGTTTTACTTGAAAATCTAAAATCAACTGCTCAAAATTTTGAATTTTTGGCTAAGTTTGCAAATGACGATGATAAAGAGTTATTGCTTATAAATGCTGCCATCTGCTATGAGATTGCAGGATATCAAGCAAATGCTTCATGTCTAAGTCGGCTAATTGAAGATAAATTTTTAACTATTATTGACGACAATAATACACTTGAAAGTAATACAAATACCCTCGATATAATACTGGTCAATATATTTAGAAGAACAATAATAAAATTTCTTCGTAGTGAAATAAAAATATTGCAAAATATATCTAATGAAGCTTTATCAAGAATTGATTCTTTTCAGGAAACAATTACTAGAGGTATTACTAGTGGAGAGTTTTCGTTTAACGAAATTTTTAATCTTACATCTCACGCATATTTTCATAAATCTATTTCTGACTTCGTTCAATATTGCCTTAACGGGAATCAAGATTTTTTATCTTCTTGTCGTCTTAATATGGAAAAAAGCCATAGGAATTTTGAGAAAACAGGAGATGCAATTTTAAGTACAATAACTTTAGAATTCAGAACGATTCTTGATCTATTTAATGAACGCTCTACTTGGTCAAATCTAAATGAATATGCGAGCCATTTACTTCAAGATCCAATATGGCAATTTTATTTAAGAAATCTTGCTACTGAAAAAGGTATTGTTGAATTTTGGCCATCACAATTAAAAGCAATTCGTAACAATCTTTTAACAAGTAATGATAGCTTTATCATTCAAATGCCCACAAGTGCTGGTAAAACTTTCATTGCTGAATTAGCTATAATTGCAGCTTTAACTGCAAAACCAAATTCTCGTTGTTTATATATTGCTCCTTATCGAGCTTTAGTTAATGAAGTAAAGAATAGTTTATCAGATACGTTAGGAAGCATTGGCTATCACGTATCTACTCTATTAGGTGGATTTGAATTTGATATTTTTCAGGATTTTTTAATCAAGCAATCTGATGTATTGATAGCTACTCCAGAAAAAGTTGATCTACTACTACGAACTCAACCAGAATATTTTGAAGAATTAGCTGTTATTATTATTGACGAAGGACACATTATTGATGAAGGAATTTCTTCTCTGGATGAACTATCAGAAGAAAAAACATTACTTGATGAACTAGAAGAACAAGGCAATTTAGGTAGAGGAGTTTTACTTGAACTTCTAATTACACGAATTAAACAAACAATACCAAATGTAAAATTTATTTTTCTTTCTGCTGTTATGCCATCAATTAATGCTAATGATTTTGTTGCTTGGCTCTGTGAAAGTCAACAAGAACCCCTGCGTATTGGATTTGAAGAAAGACCATCACGGCAAGTAGTAGCGAAATTTGAATGGCGTTCAGCAAGTAATGGTGAAATTGAATATATTAGTTTACCAATTTTACCAGGTGGTAAACATCCTTGGGTTCCTTCATTTATTAAAAGGAAACAATACTATACTGGTGAATTAACATCTACAGGTAGACGAGAGAAAAAAAGTTGGCCAGATATTAATAATAAAAGCCAAAGTACCGCTACCCTAGCAGCAAGATTAGCAAAGACAGGCCCAGTTCTTATATTCTGCATGCGAACAGACGAGACGAGAAAAGTCCTTAATAATCTTGTAGAAACACTTAAGTATTTGGAAGCATCAAACGAACTTCCAAATAATAAATTTTGTTATGTTGAAACACCAAAATTAGCTTCATTTTATGAGGCTCGTGAATGGTTAGGAGAAGAGCATATTCTGACAAAGGCACTTCATTATGGAGTAGCATTACATTATGGACCTTTGCCTGATCCTGTCAGACAAGCAATAGAAGATGAATTTAGAAATGGTAGAATTCAAATTTTAGTAAGCACGACTACTTTAGGACAAGGTGTAAATCTTCCAGTAAAAACAGTTGTTATCCACAGTTTAGAATACAGATGGTCTGAAAAAAATGCAGAAGGAAAAGAAACGATACAGCGTAGAAAATTGAAAAAACGCGATTTTTGGAATATCTGTGGAAGAGCGGGCAGGGCAGGTAAAGAAACAGAAGGACAGATAATTTTTGTTAATATTTCTAACAATGATAGAAGATTAATTCAAGAATACAATAACTATAATAACCTGGAAGAAGTTAATAGTCCTCTATATAAATTATTACTAGCTTTAATAGAAAAGCGCATAGATCAAAATGACCTAAGAGGTTATCTTGATTCATCTATCCTTGCAATGTTAGCTGAAGAAATAGTAGATACACAAGATGAATCAAGCATTGCTAATTTTCTTGGAAGTAGTTTAGTTGGTATACAAGCTTTACGAAAAGAAACTGATAATTCTTTACTTGTGTCAACTATTAAAAATGTATCATCTTGGGTAATTGAACAAGTTCCAAGTAATAGTTTACAAAAAATATTTTCTTCAACAGGTTTGAGGGTATCAAGTTGTCAAACATTAGAAGAAAGTGTCAATAACTTCTTAGAAATAATTGATGAAGAATTAATACTTAACTTAGCAGATCCACTACATTGCAGTGAGACATTTATTCAAGTAGCTTTTGCAGCTTGTCGAAACTTGAAAGAAATGGAATTACCTAAAAATATTGAATATGCTGCTTCTCAAGATGAGTTAATTCTAATTCAAAACTGGATAAATGGCACACCAATAGGTGAATTAAGAAGAAATTTTTGGAATCCCCAAGAAAGTGAATCTTTTAGCAGATATTTGGCTGACAGAGTAACTTATAAACTTCCTTGGGGAATTAATGGTTTTCTCAGTATACTTGCTTTCAAACGTCAAGGTACTTATAAAGAATTACCTTTTTCATGGCAGCATATTCCTGCAATGATGAAATTTGGCGTTAATAATGTTTTTGCTTGTTGGGCAAGTAGTCTTGGTGTTAATTCTAGGATTTTAGCATTACAGATAGCAGATAAATATTTTGATGAGCATAGTGATCAAGAACCGGATTATGGAACTTTTACAAAATGGTTTGTTAATTTACCTAATGATTATATATTTAATGAATTGAATGTTTCATCAATTGAACGAAATAAGCTTATAAACTTTAGAAATCAAGTATTTATTAGCGATGAGAGTTTACAATTTATTAGAAATTTAGGTCAAGAATTAGAATCGCCAGTTAGAGGAATTCCTTATGAAAATAGATTTATCACAGCTTCCCAAGTTAGTATTGGTGACTTACTTACTTTAGAAGCCGAACTTGATAATCCTTACGATCCTAATGCAGTAAGTGTCTTATTTAGAGGTAGCCAAATTGGATACGTTCAAAGAGATAAAGCAAAAATTGTTTCACGAGAACTGCAATTAAGTAGGCGAGTAGAAGCCTATGCAACATCAGTTATACCTGCTAATAGTAGTAATCCCTTTCCTTCGATAGAGATGAGTATTAGGTTTGTTTAGTACCTAAAATCTGATCAACTTACTTAAATAATATTACTACACAATAGTATAAAATAACTTAATTTGTCCCATTAATGATTTTTATCAATGTCTGTAGTTAACGTAGCAAAAAGCACGTTTTTACCCAACCTCACAAAATCGCGTTGATCCCTCTTATATCTTAATATATTATGTTATTTATTTGTGTAATTAATTCTGTCCAGGTACTTACCTTGGCGACAAATTATCGGCATGAGAAATCGTATGATTCATGCGTATTTTGATGTTGATTTAAATATTGTCTGGCAAGTAATCACTTAAGATTTAGGTTCACTTTTAATTGAGGTTGAAAAGGCAATTAAATATTTAGAAACCTAAAGAAAGAGTCAGGGACTAGGGACTAGAAAGACAATGTGCATAATTAATTCTGTTCGATTACTTACTCTCTGCCCCTCTACATCTAGAGCGTGAGATAAAATCATCCCATCATTCAACAACGCTAAATTTATTATATTATATCAATTGATAGATGTTGTCATAAATTTTATACCAATGTTTTAGAAATAAGTGTTGAAAAAAAGAAGATACAATCTTATATCTGCAATTACGAAATTTGATAGCTGACTCAGAGAAGCAGGATAGTAGAAAATGATGCTTATTCGTAAGTAATTATAAAGATTGAGACATGAGAATACACAATAGTCCTGATTGCAGTAATTACCAAATTCCCAAAGAAGAGGCGATTGAGGTTTATCCAATAGTATCCCAGCGTCGCCCAGTTGATAAAAAAAGTTCAATTTTCTTATTGGTAGCAGCAGCAACAGCATTAGTGCTGGCAAATACATCCATTAATCACCTGCTGATGTCTGTTTTAATCTTGTTAACTGCCATCATCGCAGCATTTCCCAAAGTAGCAAATAAATTGCTGACTAAATTTGAAAAATTGCAACGCCGTTGGGGAATCAACTTTTATGCCATTTTAGTTGGCATTATCTGTATAATTTTCACCTTTGATTTCACTACAACATCAGCAAATGCCCAATTTTTTAATGGCGCACAAACATGGATGACAGGAGCTTTTGCAGGAATGCCGGCTGATGCCGTTGCACTATTTTTTAATGTTCTTAGAGCATTGTTTTTGCTGTATCTTGGTATTTCCTTGGTGAGAATTGTCAATGCTGCCAGAAACGATGAAGATTGGCAGAATTTAGCGAGAACTCCGCTGATCATCAGCGTTACTATTGTAGTTGGCGATATTCTCACAGGTTTGATTACTGGTAATGCGGCTTAAATAGCTCAAAAAAAGAGGGGTTGAACTCTTTCTTAAAGAGTAGCTTTTAGAGATTTATAGCAGATTCCAGATAAGTGAGGTACAGAATCTAAGTTAAAAGCCAGACAATAAAACAGTTTTAATTTTGACTCCAGATCCTTGAATTTTTCTGCATAACGAGCGCTCGTTTCTCAACAACTTCTATCACTCTTGGATAAATTAACTACTTTTTGACAATACAACGGACAAAATTTCAGCTTTTCTCTCAGTCTGATAATAGCAGTTTAGATTAAATTTACACCTTCAAAAACCTCAGATAACTAATAGAGATGATGAAGCGCAAAGAATTTAGAACAGTCAATCGAATTTTGGGGGAACAGCCGAGAATTGGACCATTTCCAGCAGATCAAGTTTTTCCTTGGACAGCTATTGCACTGATTACATACTTAATCTGCAAACAAAGTCTTCAAGCTTCTTGGTTAGTGACTGGATTAGTTATCGCTTGGGGGTGGGGAACTTGGTGGACTCTGACCAGTAATAAAACCTGGTTATCAAAGTTTCTCACAGTCCCCAGAGTTACTAGAGGATATAAACGCTTTTATTCCCTAATTCAAGAACCAGAAATACTAACATCAACTGCAAAAAAGATGGTCGTGCCAAATTCAAAATAATTCCGACCACAGGCTAGGTAAAAAAATCAAACCTCGTTGCATAAGTAGGTTAACAGAAAAAATTACATTATTTGAGTACCGAAATCATGGCAATTAATTCTTCAACGAAAGAGAAAATATCTAAAGATAAGGTAGGAAATAAAAATATCTCTGCCCAAGAGATTTCTGTAGCCAAACGTCTGACTCCTTTTGAGGATTTAACTCATATTGCAGCGATCGCTAATATCTCCATAGCCGGCAGAAAAGATATTGGTGCGATTATCCTCAAGCGTAAAGACGATATTCAAATTAAATTCTGCTTTGATTGCCAAGGTATCCATTCTTCTCTCCCAGAAAGTCAAATTTTACCAATTTTTGCGGGCATAGAAGCCGGACTGAAAGAAATACCCTATGGTGAATCTTTAACATTTCATCTGGGTTCATTTACCGATGACCATAACCGTCAACAGGAACTAAAAGCATTAGAAGAAAATTGTCGCAGTAATGAACTAATGTTGTTAATTCGGTCAGAACGATTGCGAATTAGAGATTTAACCAATCAAGGCGATCGCAAAAACAAATTTTTGAGAATTTACTGTACCTACACTGTTGCTGAAAATAATGAAACAGCGGACTTTGTAGAGAAATTCATTCTCCAAGCTAAAGAAAGTTGGCATAAATTTACTGGACAAATTCACGAAGTTAGACATCAACGCATTGAATCAATTCTCAAAAATAGCTTTACATCTGGCTTTCAGCTATGGGAACAAACCCTGAATAATAAAATGGGGTTGAATATCAAACCCTTGGGTTCTCAGGAACTGTGGGGAGTCATTTGGGGACAATTTAATACCAGCAAACCTCCAAATATTCCGCATTTACTAACCTTAAATGATGATGGATTGCGGGAAGAACAGAATAGCGATTTCCACATCCGTCATTTAATTTTAGAACGAGAAGCATCAGTTCCTTTTTTGGATAGAGCTTGGGTAAATTTACAAGACCATTATATTGGTGCATTAACATTCACAGAAAAACCGATTGGTTGGGTGGATGAATATGCACAATTGCGCTATTTGTGGGAGCTAATTGCTAGAGATAAGGTTTCTGATACAGAAATCATTTGTCAACTGACGAGAGCTAACGAGGGGTTAGCTAAAACAGCACTGCAACGTCTGACTAAACAATCTATTGTCTCTTCTGCTATGTCTGCTGATAAAAACAGCGTGGATGTAAAAGCCAATTTGAACATGGAAGAAGCGATCGCTGCACAAGAAACCATTTATAAAGGTGCAGTGCCAATTAATACCGCAGTAGTCTTTTTGGTACACCGTCCCTCACGTCAAAAATTAGATGAAGCTTGTCGTTATGTTTCTAGCTGCTTTCTCCGTCCGGCTGTTGTGGTGCGAGAAATGGAATATGCCTGGAAAGTATGGTTACAATGTTTACCAATTGTTTGGCAAAACTTGCTGACTAAACCATTTAATCGCCGGTTGCCTTATTTTAGCAGTGAAGTCCCCGGATTAATGCCAGTAATAAAAACTGCAACTGGGGATAAAACAGGGTTTGAATTAATTGCTGATGAAGGTGGTACTCCTATTCATTTAGATTTATATAACCACCACAAAAACTTAGCAGTATTTGGGACAACTCGTGCAGGTAAATCGGTATTGGTAGCTGGTTTACTCACCCCTGCTTTGGCTCAAGATATTCCCGTCGTTGCTCTTGATTATCCCAAGCCTGATGGTAGTAGCACTTTTACTGATTATACTAATTTTATGGGGGAAGATGGGGCATATTTTGATATTAGTCGTGAAATAAATAACCTGTTTGAATTACCAGATTTGAGGGGGTTAGAAGCAGAGTTAAGAAAAGAGCGATTAACAGATTTTAAGGATTTTCTTAAATCCACAATTATGACAATGGTGATAGGCACTAATTCTGTTGGTGTTGATACCACAATGGTGAGTAATATTGAAAGTATTATCACCTTAGCAATTGAAACTTTCTTTGCTGATGATGACATCAAGTTACGCTATAAATTGGCATTAGAAAAAGGTTTGGGGACGGAAGAATGGAATGATACACCGACACTCAATGACTTTTATAACTATTGCTCTCCTGGTTATATTAAACTAGATTCAATTGCCAGTAACAGCGAGGAGCAATTAAAAGCACTAGACCAAATTAGGTTGCGATTAAAATTTTGGCTCAATAGTAGAGTTGGTCAATCTATTAGCAAACCCTCCAGTTTTCGTACTGATGCTAAATTATTAGTATTTGCATTGCGTTCTCTTTCTTCTGAAGCAGATGCAGCTATTTTATCATTAAGTGCTTATGCTGCGGCTTTGCGTCGCGCTCTGAGTTCTAAGGCTTCAATTTTCTTTTTAGATGAAGCACCAATATTGTTTCAATTTGAAGCAATTGCCGAATTAATTGGCAGATTATGTGCTAATGGTGCGAAAGCTGGAATTCGTGTAATTTTATCAGCACAAGAACCAGATACTATCTATCAAAGTAAAGCATCTGCCAAAATCTTTGCTAACCTGACAACTCGGCTGATTGGTCGGATTCAAAGTAGTGCAATAGAGTCATTTATCAAATATTTTCAATATCCAACAGAAATCATTTCTCGCAATAGTACAGAGTCATTCTTTCCCAAAAAGGAAGGTATTTATTCACAATGGCTATTAGATGATAATGGGAAATTTACATTCTGCCGTTATTATCCTGCTTATTGCCTTTTAGCTGCTGTTGCTAATAATCCCCAAGAACAGGAACTCAGAACATTATATCTCAGGAAATATAAAGATGATCCTATTACGGGAATAGTCAGGTTTTCTGAAGTGTACATCAAAATGATTAGAGGTAAAGAACTTACTGAGGAGGCTAATGAAATTTTAGAACAGGTGAAATTGAAATCAAAACAAATTCATGTTTCAGAAACTAAGTCTGATAAACCATTGAAAATAGTAGCATAAAGGAAATCTATGCCTCATCAAGAAATGGTATTAGGACTTACGCACAAGTTAATTAGGAACGTTCGCAAAGCGTGTCGAAGACATACCACGGAGGCACAGAGGACACGGAGGAATTAGGGTTTAATACCAAATTAATACACAATTTTTTAATTATAAAAATACAAGGTCTAATATTCTGGGAATATCATTCATTTATTGAATTACTCAACAGGTAAAATATCATGAAAAGTAACAAGAAAAAGTTAATTTCAACTGCTATTGTATCAGGTTTTATATTAGCAGCAATAACTGTACCAAGTAATGCCTTTGCTATTGACTTGGGAGGAGAACTTGACAACTTCTTCAATCAAACATTTGGATATATAAACGGCTATTTCAACGAAGTAGCGAATCAACTAAAGGAAGAAGTAGATAAAAGTTGGGGAAATCTCCAAAAAGATGCTCAAGCAGCAATTGAAGAATCTAAGGGGAATATGGGAATACCAGACCCTACAGCAGCTAGTCAAAAATTAGCTGATAAGTTGCAAGAAAAAGGAGGGATAGCAGCAGAAAGTAGCACTATTATTGGTGCGCTGGAAGCTGGGAAACAACTAGAAAGAGATAGTACCCGCGCTACAGTAGCCAGTGTTTTAGGGAAAGAAGGACAGCAACGAACTCAATCGGAAATTGATGCTACCAACAAAACTGTTGGAGAAGCACAGCAATTAGCTGAAGATGCTCAAAATATGGATGCTTCACAAGATGTCCTCAAAGCGATCGCTGCTCAAAATGCTCAAATTGTCTCCATGTTAGGACAGGTACGTACTGATGGTTTACAAGCACGACATGATGCCCAACAAACTAACCTCATGCTCAATCAAATTGCTGAAAGTCAATCAGAACAAAATCGAGCTAGAAGAGTTTTATCTACTGGTATGACTAGTCAATATTTAGAGTTAACTGGTTGGAGTAGATTAGACCCTGCTTATGTCAAGAAATAAGATATATTGCCCTAAAAATTTTAACACTAATCACATTCTTCAACAGGAAGTTAATTAACTCTTTTTCCCTTCTATTCTACCAGGAATAACATTATGCTTGGTCAAACAATACTAGCAGCAAATAACTTCGGTGCAGGAGATTTAATCGAAAATGCGTCTGCTGGTGCCAGCTTGGTAGCAGAAGGTTTTAATGATCTATGGCAACAAACTCTTACAGGTGGATTATATGCTTCGCTGTGTAAAGTTGGAGTATTATTTGCAGTTGCTACCCTCGCATTATTCATGGTGCAATGGGGTAAGCAAATGATTAATGACGAAGAACAAAGGGCATTTAGTGAATTAATTTGGCCTTTAATTGTCACTGTTCTTCTTGCTAATAATGGTTCTCTACTAGCGAATAGCACTTTGGCACTGAGGGAATATATTAACAGTGTCAATAACTATATATTAGAGTACACGGCAGCCGATGCTGATTTGAGATCCGCTTACCAACAAGCACTAGGACAAGCAGCATTAGAAACGGCAGTAGGTAATGCTATTCAAGAATGTCGTTCTTCTCAATTATCAAATGAAGAAGGAATACAATGTCTCAAACAAGCAAGAGCCGATTTAGAAGCCAAATTTCCTGACATTTTTAAAGATGCAGAAGGTGGCAGTTATTTAGGAGCAGCAGGTAGTTGGGTAACTCAAGGTTTGGACAAAATTAATCAAGCAGCTTCGGAAGCTGAAGGTGATGGTTTAGTGGGAACTATTACTAGCAAATTGTCTGCGGCTTCTAGTGCGGCAATTGGTGCAGTTGTTACCACTTTTATTACCAGTTTATTATTAGCACTAAATAATGCTTACCAATGGGGATTAGAACTAGCATTACTTTTAACTGCCTTGATAGCTCCTTTAGCAGTTGGAGGTTCTTTAATGCCAATTGGTAATAAGGCAATTTTTGCTTGGTTAACAGGGTTTTTTACTGTTGGTCTTGCTAAACTTTCTTTCAATATTATTTTAGGTTTAGCTGGACAGTTAATTGCTACGTCCAAAGCTAGTCAGCCGATGATTTTTCTGGCATTTATTGGTTTAGTTGCCCCATTTTTAGCTACAGGAATTGCTGCTGGAGGTGGTCTAGCAGTGCTAACTCAGCTTAATAATGGCTCTCAATGGTTAGCTAGTGGTGCTATCTCAGCAGGTAATATTGCTCTTTCTGCCAGTGTGTCCCGAATTACAGCCATGATTCGCAAATAAAAAGTTTATCAATCAGAACTTTATCAATTTTGAGAAATTATGCTAAATCACACTAAATCCAAAGTTCCGAAAAGGGAAGCATTACAGTTTTTAAGTTCTGGACAATCGGTATCTAATCCCATTGCTATTGTTGCTATCATCTCGCTAATTTTTAGTTCTTTATCCTTCTTATTACAAATGCTCAATTATGGTGCAACTTCAACTTTAGCTCGTAAAGAACCACCATCTTTAGTCCAGATTGCTGATGGGAATACAATCAATGTGAAAGCACTCGAACCTGATGACCGTTCAGCAGAAGTGATTAAAAAATTTGTGGTTGATACGCTAGTAAAAATGTTCAATTGGGATGGATTAATCAAATCAACTAAAAATGGAGAAATTATTACTCAACAAGATAATGGCACTAATATCAAAGTTACAAAAGGAACTGCAAGAGTTACTACAAAAGCTTGGGAAGCTGCTTTTGCATTAAGTGAAGAACAAGACTTTCGAGCCAGTTTTCTGAAAAGATTAGCAGAACTCACACCACCAAGTGTCTTTCAAGGTGGTTTACAAAGTTCTCTAGTACCAAGATATGTTAGTGAACCACGCAAGATAGGTAAAGGAAAATGGCAAGTAGATGTGATTGCTACTCTGGTGACTTTTAGTAAGGAGGATAATGCTGGTAACGGAATAGCTTTTAATAAAACTGTGACAGTTCAAGTAATACAAAGTCCTCAAAAACCTCCAGAAACTACAGAGATTGCTCAGAAAATTTATTCGGTTCGCAGGTCAGGTTTAGAAATTATTGAAATCACGGATTTGAATTTAGGAAAGAACTGAGATAAGGAAAGCTGGATAAAGAGCCTTATTTGAACTAAACCGCGTCTATTTTGAAACCCATAGTTTTTTTAATCGGGTTTTATTCTCAAATTCTATACTCTTCCCTGTTCCCTGTTCCCTTTTAAAAAACTACAGTTCTCAATTTGGACTAGGTTTATATTAAGGAGTGAAAAATTCCAAATTAATCTCACACAACAGATATTTACTTTATTACTAGTGGTTGATTGAAAATAAAAATCTAAATGAC
>NZ_JADEWA010000226.1:0-8600 GCF_015207865.1 Dolichospermum sp. LEGE 00246 | reverse complement strand
GAGGGGGTTGGGGGTGGGGTTCTTGTATTTCACTCAACCAATAACCGCTATAATAGCGAGATGAATTATGTTTCGCTCCAAAATACAAAGTTGGAAATTGTTGACTCTTCAAGTTTATTTCAGCAACTCCGCCAACAGTTAAATTAAGAATCGAAATATTCAGCTACAATAGGACGATAATAAATTACAAAAAATCCTCACAACAGGGAGTTAGAGTTATGGTGGCTACTCCAATCTCGACTGCTCCACAACTATCAACAATAGCAATTTCTTGGGAAGGATTACCCGAAGATTTTATCCTAGAAGAAGAACCTGTGGAAAACACTGCACAACCATTAATTGCAGGGGCATTACGAGAAAGTCTAGAACTGAGTGGATACATTCAACCCACCATGCTGATAGCTGCTAATTTGGGTATTTGTGCCACAATGGATGGCAAACTAGTTGTTAAAGCCCCAGATTGGTTTTTCGTGCAGACAGTTTTACCCTTGTCTGGGACAACAGATAGACGCAGTTATACACCTAATCTGGAAGGAGAAATTCCCCGCGTTGTCATGGAATTTTGCTCAGATACAGACGGGAAAGAATACTCAGCTAGACGCGCCTTCCCCCCCGGAAAATGGTTTTTTTATGAACAAATTCTCCAAGTCCCTACCTATGTAATTTTTGACCCCCTGACGGCTGAATTAGAAGTTCATCAAATTGAGTCGGGACAGTATAAATTACAGCCAATAGACGAGAATAATCGCTACTGGATTACAGACATGGGATTATTTTTGGGATTGTGGGAAGGAGAAAAAGAGGGGCGCATAGGTTACTGGCTAAGATGGTGGGATCAAGCAGGTAATCTATTACCCTGGGCAGTCGAAAAGGTAGAACAAGAACATCAACGGGCTGAACAAGAACATCAACGGGCTGAACAAGAAAGCCAACGGGCTAGAAGATTGACAGAACAATTACGCGCACTGGGTATTGATCCAATTGATTAAATGTGCGGTTTCCAAAATTGTTGTAGAGATGTTTTATGGAAAGTCTCTACATTCTTTTTTGTAAGATTCCCCATATTTTCAATGAAATGCCCACACAATAAGACTGCCAATGATTTTGAACCAGGATTTCCATAAAAAAAACCGAAGAACCTTTTTTGTTAGGTGACTATTACCCAATAAAATTAAACTCCAGCAGTTTCTGAAATTGCCCCTTGTATTTTTACAAAAGTATCAATTAAAGTCTGCAATTGTTGATCTGCTTTAAATACTCCTAAACCTCTTGCTGTTACCTTCCCAGGAGAATAAACAAACCTTGCTTTCATTGTGGGAGTGAGGTTTTCTGCTAAGAGATTCCAAGCTGGTTCTTCCATTGGGGTTTCTAAAACAATATGCTGTTTATTCTCTGGTTTAATGCGACTAAATCCCAGATTTTTAGCTAATTGTTTTAATTCCATAACTCGCAATAATTGATTTGCTGGAACTGGTATAGTCCCATATCTATCAGTCCATTCAGCGGCAATTTGTTTGAGTTCATATTTTGATTTTACTGTGGCTACAGCGCGATAAGCACTCATTTTTTGATCAAGATCAGGAATGTAGGTAGCAGGGATAAATGCAGTGAGATTGAGGTCAATTTGGGTATCTTCAACCTTGGGTATTTCTTGACCTCTAATTTCTCGAATTGCTTCTTCTAACATTTCCATGTACAAATCAAAGCCAATTACATCCATTTGTCCAGATTGTTCTGCACCTAGCAAGTTTCCCACTCCGCGAATTTCCATATCTCGCATTGCTAATTGATATCCAGAACCGAGTTGAGTAAATTCTTGAATTGCTCTTAATCTTTGTCTAGCTGCATCGGATAATTCTCTTTGTTTGGGGTAAAATAACCATGCGTGGGCTTGAATGCCGGCACGTCCTACCCGACCCCGTAATTGATATAATTGAGATAGACCAAAACGGTGCGCGTCTTCAATTAATATTGTGTTGACTCGCGGAATATCTAAACCAGATTCAATAATTGTCGTACAAACAAGAATATCGGCATCATTATTACCGAAAGTCAGCATAGTTGATTCTAACTCGCTTTCGTCCATTTGGCCATGAGCGATCGCAAATCTTCCTCCTGGTACCATTTCTCGCAATTTTGTAGTAGTTTCTTCAATCCCTTCGACTCGCGGAACTACATAAAATACCTGTCCACCTCGATCTAATTCTTGACGAATTGCACTTCTGATAATATCAGAATTTAAAGGTGCGAGATGGGTTTGAATTGGTCTTCTGGTGGGAGGTGGAGTGGTAATTAAACTCATTTCCCGAATTCCTGATAATGACATATATAAGGTTCTGGGAATAGGAGTTGCGGAAAGAGTGAGAACATCAACTTGCGTTTTGAGGCTTTTTATTTTTTCCTTCTGATTAACTCCAAATCTTTGTTCTTCGTCAATTACTAAAAGTCCTAAATCTTTAAATTGCACACCTTTTCCCAATAATTGATGTGTCCCGACAACTATATCTAATTCTCCAGTCGCTAGACGTTTTTGAATATTGCGTTTTTCTTCTGCGCTGCGAAACCGATTTAGTAACCCCACGTTCACAGGATAGGGGGCAAAACGTTCTTTAATTGTATGATAATGTTGTTGAGTGAGAATTGTGGTTGGGGCTAAAAGTGCTACTTGCTTTCCTGCGGTGACAGCTTTAAAAATTGCCCGAATTGCCACTTCAGTTTTGCCAAAACCCACATCTCCACATACTAACCTATCCATCGGTCTTTCACTTTCCATATCCCGTTTCACATCTTGTACAGCTTTTAGCTGATCTGTGGTAGGTTGGTAAGGAAAAGAATCTTCCATTTCTTCTTGCCAAGGCATATCTGCGGGATAGGAAAAACCTTGTTGTTGAGAACGGGCAGCATACAATTTTAACAAATCTACTGCTAGTTTCTTAATGGCTTTACGGACTTTATTCTTAGTATTTTCCCAGGCTTTTCCGGTCATTTTGTGTAATTCTGGGGCTTTATCTCCACTGGTGCGAAAACGAGATAAAGAACTAACTTGGTCAGCCGCAACTCTTAATAAACCATCTGCATATTGCACAACTAAATAATCACGGGTTTCATCATTAATTGTTAGACTTTCTAATTTAACAAATTTACCAATACCATGACTACGATGAACAACATAATCTCCCTGACGTAATTTATTAGGATCAACTTGTTTAGATGTGGCTTGACGACGTTTGCGGACATAACCAAAATTAGCTAAAGAATGTTGTCCATAAAATTCTCTATCGGTGACAATAACTAATCGAAAAGAAGGTAAAATAAACCCTTCTAATTCTGCTAAACCGGAATATTTAAGAGCAATCGGGATATGATTAATTTGCAGTTTATCAATAGCTTGATAATCACGGGGATTGGGGATAAACTGGGCAGGACAATCATGTTCTTGTAGCAGAGAAACCGAACGGGAAGGTTGAGCCGAAATTATCCAAACTGCAAAATTGCGTTCTCTCTCGTTTCTAATAGTTTCCCCTAACTTGGCAAATTGGTGAGGTGTAACAGGTAAAGGTCTACTTGCTAAATTTAAACCATGATTTTCTTCCGACAATTCTGATAAATATAACTTTCTAAAATTACTAATTTCCCCTATACACTCATCAAAATTTCGATGAATCTTAGGTAATCCAACCGACAACTGACCACTGACAACTGACCACTGACTATTAGCATTTTCCACCCAGCGATCGCTATGAGCATAACATTGTTCTGGTTCATCAATGGCAACAAGGGTATTTGCTGCTAAATAATCCAGCAATGAAGCCGGTTTTGCAAAAGCCAACCCCAAAAACCGCCGACTTCCTTCTAATGTTCCTAACTCTTGTAGAGACGGTTCATGAAACGTCTCTACATTTTCTGTAAGTGCTGTGTTGATAATCGGTGCAAAACTTGTAGGGGTAAGGGTAACTTTTTCCACCTTATCCAAGGCAGAACGCTGGGTAGCCGGGTCAAATTCCCGAATTTGTTCAATTTCGTCGCCAAACCATTCCAAGCGCACAGGCAACTCGGAGGACACGGGAAACACATCCACAATATCTCCCCGTCTACTCCATTGTCCTTCAGTTTCCACTAAGGGAACTCGTTCATATCCCAAAATCGTGATTTTTTCCCCAAACCCATCTAAATCAAATTCCATCCCTTTTTCTAAGGTGACACAAAATGATTTAAACGCATCCGGTGGTGGCAAATGCGGCTGCAACGCCCCCACTGTCACAATTATGGCAGTTCTTTGTTTTGGCAACTGACCACTGACCACTGACGATTGACCATTGACCAAATCAGCTAACACTTGCATTTGACCCCAACTCAACTCATTTTCAGGGTCAAAGGGTTCATAAGGGGAAGCTTCGGACGTGGGATAAAAGTGGACAGTTTTCCATCCCATTGCTTCCATTTGGGCAAAAACCCGCCCAGCTTCCTCTAGAGTGGCACAGACCACACATAAATCCTGATCTTCATAATTTGCTAATGCTGAAGCTACCAGTCCTTTGGGTAGCCGAGAAATCCCATTTAACCGCAATTCCTGTTGCTTATTGAGTTTAGTAATTAGTTCTGCGGTAAGAGGCGATCGCGCCAAAGCACGCACAATAGAAGAGAAGGACATAAGTTTTACGCTAAAAAAGGAAGTCGCTGCTGACGTGAAAATCTCGAATTATTTCCTGTTAACCATTTTAAAAGTGTTAACCCCTGTCTTGAGGATAAATAGGAAAGAATCAAACCGAACTACTCATAGACAGAAGCAATATAGCTATTACTTTGTGTATAGTCAAAGTATTTAGAGAATTACCTAAAATACTGGATACTAAGATCAGTCTGATTGAATGAACACTGGGCAACTTCTGATCACCGTATACTTCTATTCTTTATACCAGCAATTTTAAAAATGTCTTCCTTCACGTTTGAAATTTTAACGATTTTGGTGCTAATTTTCGCCAACGGTGTATTTTCCATGTCGGAAATGGCTGTAGTTTCAGCCCGGAAAGTCAGACTACAGCAGTTAGCCAATCAAGGGGATATTAACGCCAAGGCTGCATTAAAACTCGCAGAATCTCCCAATCATTTTCTCTCTATCGTCCAGGTGGGGATTACACTCATCAATATTCTGAATGGTGTCTTTGGTGGTGCGACCATTGCCAAAAGATTAGAAGATTATATCAAGCTAATTCCAATTTTAGCTAATTATAGTAATGCGATCGCCTTTGGCATTGTAGTCTTACTGATCACCTATTTTTCCCTCATTGTCGGTGAACTCGTCCCCAAACGTCTGGCTTTAAATAACCCCGAAAAAATCGCTGCTTCAGTAGCCATACCCATGCGGGCTTTAGCAAAAATAGCCTCACCCATAGTTTATCTTTTGAGTGCATCTACAGATTTAGTCTTGCGAATATTAGGAATCACACCCTCTGCTGAACCACAAGTCACAGAAGAAGAAATCAAAATTCTCATCGAACAAGGGACAGAAGCGGGAACATTTGAAGAAGCAGAACAGGACATGGTAGAGAGAGTTTTCCGGTTAGGCGATCGCCCCGTCACCTCCTTTATGACACCCCGACCTGATATAGTTTGGTTAGACTTGGAAAATCCCCCCGAAGAAAATCGCCAAAAAATGGCAGAAAGCGGCTATTCTCGCTATCCCATTTGTCAAGAAGGACTAGATAACGTTCTGGGGATTATTCCCGTCACCGACCTATTAGCCAGAAGTTTACGCAACGAACCCTTAGACTTAACTCTAGGATTACGTCAACCCGTATTTGTCCCCGAAAGCACACGCGGTTTAAAAGTTTTAGAATTATTCAAACAAACCGTCACACACATGGCTTTAGTCGTAGATGAATATGGCGTAATTCAAGGCTTAGTCACCCTCAATGACATCATGAGTGAAATCGTCGGTGATGTTCCCACAGAACCAGGACAAGAAGAACCTGAAGCTGTACAACGGGAAGATGGTTCTTGGTTAGTAGATGGAATGTTAGGCATAGAAGAATTTTTAGAACTATTTGATCTTGAAGAATTAGAACATGAAGAAAGAGGAAATTATCAAACATTAGGCGGTTTTGTCATCACCCATTTAGGACGGATTCCCGCAGCCGCAGATCATTTTGAATGGGATGGTATGCGGTTTGAAGTTATGGATATGGACGGAAATCGGGTTGATAAAGTCCTAGTAGTACCCAAGGTCATGGCTAATTGAAGTCAGGAGGTAGGGGAGCAGGGCCTGCGCCCAGTCAGGAGAAAGAAGCGTTACAGAAATCTCGTTTGGAGAAAATTCATGTAAAATTAACTCTTCCTTATTTAAAGCTTAACTTTTCTAATGTTCAGTAGGGTTAAATTCACTATTTGCTGCAACATTAAAATTTCCCCCCATTACCTTCAAGTGAAAAGGTTTGGGGGATTATTTTAGGGCTTAGGCATTGACAAAGTTTCCTAAATATTAAAGTGGAGTATGTCACTAGAGAACAGATTTCCTTTATCTGACACACCCTACTTTTGTAAGTTATTCCCAAAGCTGAAAACGACGCAATTTCGTTTATTAATATCATGGTAAGTTAGTGAGCGTGCATAACACCTATATTTGTTAAAATATCCTCAACTTACAAAAAAACCCTTTTGATCAGCAAAAATTCCCAACCATTAAGTAATATTAGTTACTCTCGTGTCATCCATCTTAGTCATCTCATTAATCAAGATATACCGAAATGGACAGGTGATCCTCCCGTAGAATTTACCAGTGTTGCAGAAATTCCAGAGGATGGTTATTACTTACGAGGCTTTTCCTTGGGAGAACATAGCGGGACTCATATCAATGCCCCTAATAGTTTTTATGCAAACGGCGCAAGTATTGACCAGTATCCAGCATCATCTTTAATATTACCAGCTATAGTTATCAATATTTGTGACCAAGCAGCAGTAAATCCTGATTATGCCTTGACTGTTAGTGATATCCAGACTTGGGAAACTGAATTTGGAGAAATTCCCACAGGTAGCTTAGTGATATTATATACTGGCTGGCAAGAAAAATGGTTAAATCACCAGGCATTTTTTAACCAAGATAAAGACGGAAAAATGCACTTTCCTGGTTTTAGCTATGATGCGACTGAGTTTTTAATTACACACAGGCAAATTACTGGTGTGGGTATTGATACTCATGGTGTAGATTCTGGGCAAGATACCAATTTTACTATTAATCGGTTGCTTTTAGAGCTATCGCTAATTGTTCTCGAAAACCTCACCAATTTAGATCAGTTACCACCACATGGTATCACCTTAATTATTGGAATTCTCAGATTAAGAGGAGGTTCTGGTTCTCCCGCTGCAATCATGGCATTATTTTAAATTTTTCCTTTTCCAACCATTTACCCCAAACTCTTTAATTCACAACCAATAATACTCAATAAAAGCATTAACCAATTCAGAAAACTTGTAAAATCAGAATTCCAACAAATAATTAAAAAATATTAAAGCCCCATAGCCAGAGTATGCAAAAATACTCAAAAATGGCTATGAGGCTAAAATATTTTACGAATTGGAAATGATATTTTTAATCAGTTTCCCAATCATGGAGGCAATCTTGCCAATTTACTGGAAATCGTCGCTATCAAGTCTAATATTGCCTATTTGCACCGCTGTAAACAAGCAGAAATTAAACCTCATTTAGCAAAGTTCATGAAACTTTCGCTGAGTTTTTTATTAAATTTTTTACAGACAAAAAGGATCTAGTTTCAGATCCCTTTTTTGCCTTTAACACAACGGACTTTACTACTGTAAATTAGCAATACCGTTAGTTAAGTTTGAACTTAAACGAAAACTATTTAATGGCAACTAGCTAAGGTTTTAGTCAAAAGTAGAGACTTGATAAATCACACTACCACTTTTGCTATTTTTTAGCTTGTGAACTGAAGGCTTGAGACTTTAAATTTTAGACTCCTGCCAGCAGCTTTAGATTTCACCATTAACCTGCATTTGATGAACTTGATCTGCCAATTCTTGACAATTTTGATCATCTAACTTATCAATTGCCAACATTCCCATGAGAATAACTTCTTTCAAAGTTAAGCGAGTTGAATGTGCCTGTTTTTGCACAATCTCCTTAATGATGGGAGATACACCGATTGCTGTACTAGCTCTAGCCACGTTATAAAAAGAAACATTAATGACATCGGATAAATCTTAGCACTTTTCGCTAAGTTATTCTACATCCCCGGAACTGATCTACTTTAGTTTCGATAAATCTTTGTATGTCTAATCCAAACTATAAATAGCAAACAGACTCAATAATTCTGCAAATCTAACTTTTTGACTACGGACATAACTCTTCTGTAGCAAGCATTTTAACGATTTACTTACTCTGCTACAAACAGCCGTGTTACTGAAATCACACAATAAAATAACGCAACTTATTTAAGTATCAATAATAACATTGCTTATAGAGATAGGTGTAAATAAACGTAGCTATCTTAAAAAAATAAATACTATTTAAAGCTTATCAATTGGACTTTCTGGCGTTTTATTGCTGTTTTTTTAGCAACAAAAATTGATACCTATATAATTACTGT
>NZ_JADEWA010000225.1:0-8620 GCF_015207865.1 Dolichospermum sp. LEGE 00246 | reverse complement strand
CTACCCCCCCTCTCTTCTCCCCCTGCTTGCCTTCACCCGTCATTTTCGGCTTCACAGACTACTAGGACTTACAGCAGAATTCAGGAGGTAGGGGCGCAGGTCCTGCGCCCAATCAGGAATTAAGAGTAAAACCCGCTTGCTGTCCGGGGTAGAATTTAGATTCTGTACCTCATTAATTTGCAATTTGCTGTAAGTAATTGGACAAAAATATTTGGTGTTGCTGATTAAGGGTATGAATTTTAGTCTCACGCAAAGGCGCAATCACGCTTCGTGATCTCGAAGAGTAGACGCACTGAGGTCAGAGCTTTAAAGGTTTAATTTGGGAATTTCATACCTTAGTTCAGCAACGCCAAATATTTACAGTCATTGCGAGCGAAGGGAAGCAATCACAACCCTTGGAATTGCTTCATTTCACTGCGTTCCATATGGCTAACGCCACGCTGCGCTAACGCAATGACATTGTGTAATTAATTCTGTCTCACTACTTATTTAAAATAATTTGAATTTAGCCAATTGGTTTTCAATCATTCCTGTCAGCATTTGCTTGAGTTCCGTACCATTTTGAAATTGTAAAACCTGCTGGGTAGGTAAATCAAAAGGAAACTGTCCTACCAAGTCTGGACGTTGCATTTGCACCAGCAAAATTTGTTCAGTCCGTTTACTGTGGATAGCATAACCCATTTCGACACAGACATGAGGACTGGGAATTAGTTGATTTGTTTCCTGACTGTCAATGCTAGTTATGGCAGTGGTATCAGCAATAAATAATAAACTCTTACGGATTTTTCTCATGCTGGCGCGATTTAAACGCAAACAAGCATTTTTTGGACGAGGTGATTCTACTAAAGTTAGGGGAAAATGCGATTTTTCATTTATACTTTTCAAAGTGGTAAGCAATTCTTCTCTAAGGAGATCATTAGCTGTCCCATATTCGGTTTGATAACAGAAATATATTGTCGGATCTAATTGGGCTAATACAGCCTGTTTAGTAAAATAAATCTCATGACTAATCAAGTCAATGTTAGCTACAGAATATCCACCGCTGCCTTCAATATAAAACTCAATATTTTCTCCTTCTAAATATCGCCCAAACCAAGTTGATGTTTTTACTGCGTCGCTATCCTCTAAAAAGTCTGCTCGCAATCCTGATTTTAATAAGCTTTTTTTACTCAGCCGAATATCTGGAGGACGTTTTTCCAGTTCTGTAATCGGTTCATAATCCGGTAGATACCACGCTTTGAGCGCAATAATTGACATAAGGCGCTATTTTCAATGTCTCTTTCTATTTAATTCTAGTCCAAAATTACAAACAACAACACCCAAACATCTACTCGCCTGTTGATTTCCTCTTCTCGTTGATCCTAGCCAGGGATGTACTACCTTTCACCAACTTGACAAACAAGTGATGGAAATCAGTCACAGCGCCCTCTGATCTTCAGTCATGTGAGGAAATATCAGCTTTCGCGTCGGGTGTCGTTGTTCGTTGACGAGACAGATGTAAATTAAACAGCGCTTTTACCTCTTATTTAACTTGTGGTTTCTCTCTTCTTTCTCTCTAGCTGTCGTATCTGCCAGGGAAGCTATACCTGCTTCAATTATTAGGATAACAGCTTTAAATTCGATGGGACATTTTTGCAATTAAACTTTACTAAATAAAAAACATAAGTTTGATGAAAACCTATATTTTTGGGAATTACACACTACTTTTAGCAGTAATTTTATTTTGATGCAATTGAGTAATTACTCAGGATTTTTTAAGTTTTGAAACAAAACAGATTTCACCCTCATCCACCCTAAAATACCTTAAAACCCTCCTAATGCACGAATATTATCAAGAATGGTAACTTCTCCATAGGGATCGCCCACAGCCCGCATTAAAGGTAAAGCTTGGTTGTAAAAGTCCAGTGCCTTTTGCTTTTCTCGTGACATACTCCACACACTCCCTTATGCCTTGCGGCACGCTTGCGCGAACAGGTGAGTGTGGGCTTCTCGGCGACTCCTCTATGAAGACATTAACCGAGCTTTAAAGCCCTATGCCCTAGGGACTTTTTGAGATAATTTTTAACTTTTTTGATAGGCTGCTTTTCAGCATTTAATTGAGTTACACCTACCCTTGAAAATTATATCAAATATTTGAAAAAAAATCAAGAAAGTGTTCATTCCTCATCGCCTTCCTATCGGGTAGGTGAGAGGCTTCTACTGTTTAAGCTAAACAGTATTTTAATAGGCAAGCAGTATAAAATTTTTCATATTTCCAATAACTGTAACCGTATTTCTGCCCGTACACTCATGAGGATTTTACCGAGGTGATTTTCTCCTGTATGATTTGCACCACATCCCCAGAAATAGTCTGTAGGCGAATTTTCTATGAGCATTTCATCACCTGTGATTAATAATATTTCCCTAATATCAGGATGAGTGATAAATTTCTTGAATACTGCCCTTCGCATCACCTGAGTTTTCACTAATTCCCAATCTGGACGGAGACGACGAGAGGGACAACGTCCTAAAGCAGCAGCTTCTTCAGGGGTAGGAGCAGCGAAGATTAAAGGTATAATCGGGGCATCTGGACTACCAACAAACTTTTGTCCTTGATAATAATGCTCAACAGTTGGCCAATAAGTACCTTCGACATCAATCCCGTGAGGAGAAAAATTAGAAAAACACCCGTATGGCTGGGAAACCTTATAAAAGTAAATAGTCATGCTATTGGAGGAGGTAGGGGTGCAGGGACTGCGCCCAGTCAGGAGGAGTGCTGTAAGGCTTTTGACTTAATTTTTGGACTTCATTCAAGTACATACCGCTATAACATTAGCAAAATCAGTAATGATGTAAATAAATAATAGGTTGAGCCATTCTGTTTTATGACTACAGATGCTTTTGAACAAACAAATTGGGTGTGGCAGTTTTCCTTATTCCAACAGCAGGTAGGAGAATGGGTAGAATACCAATTTTCCAGATTTGAAACCACCTTACCAGAGTTGCCTCCTGGCTGGTCAATCAGTCCTTGGTTAAATGAATTACTAACAATCCTATTTTGGTCAGGATTGGGTTTGTTCTTGGTATGGGTAGGTTGGCACTTATGGCAAGAATTTAATCCTTATATCTATACCTGGCTGAAGGCGGTGAGTAATGCTAGGGGTTCTAGAACCAAAGCTAATTCCAGAGAAACATCCATTACCCTGTTATTAAGCCAAGCTCAGGAATTTCAACGGCAGTATAATTATAGAGAAGCCTGTCGTTGTGTTTATTTAGCAATGTTACAACAATTACATGAACAAGCGATCGCTCGCCAACAACCCAGCCGCACAGACGGAGAATATTTGCAATTACTCAAATCCTCCGTCACCCTCCTCCAACCATATCAAACATTAATAACCATCCATGAACAACTGTGCTTTAGTGAGCATGACATTTTAGCAGAAAATTATCAACAGTGTTGGCAAGCTTATAGAAAAATCCAGGAATCATTAGTCAGGAGTCAGGAGTAAAAGTTTCTTTTAAGGGACTTCCAAATAAAAATATGTCCCAAAACTAAGGCAAAAACTCTCTCTATTTCTTCTCTCTCTGTGTTCTCTGTGCCTCTGTGGTTCTTTTGTTCATTTATTGGGATAATTTTTTTTTGGAAGTTCCTAATTCAGATAAATCATGAAACGCAATCAGCGCGTTGCTTGGTTAGGTGCGATAGTCTTAGCCGTGATTATTTTACTTACCACTATAGCAGCCCCCAACACCCAAATAACTAGTGGTTCTACTTATAATCGCGGCCCTGATGGCTATGGTGCATGGTATGCCTTTATGCAAGACCAAGATATCAGTATTCAACGTTGGCAAAAACCATTTAGTGATTTACCAACCACAAAAAGCCCTATTACCTTATTACAAATTAATAGCACTCTTCAAGAAATAGAAATATATTCAGAACCAGAAGAATGGGTAAAAAAAGGGAATAACCTCGTAATTTTAGGAATTAAACAACCAGTAACAGCAGCAGTATTTGGTACACAGCAGCAATCACCCTTTGGAAACATCAAGATTGATACCCGTCGCCGATATCATACTTCAAAAGCAGAACAAGTCATATTAGGAGACAAATTTGGAGCAATAATTTGGCAGAAAAAATCCGGTAAAGGCAAAGTAATTTTAGTAACAACACCATATTTAGCTGCTAATGCCTATCAAGACAATGACAGTAATTTTAAATTATTAGCAGATTTAGTCACTAAAAATAGTCAAAAAGTATTTGTAGACGAATATATACATGGCTATAAAGACAAAGATATTCAGAAAAAAGTAGGAGAAGATAGTATATTCAATTACTTCGCCAAAACTCCCCTATTACCAGCCTTTATCCAGCTAATTGTCCTATTATTGGCATTAATTTGGGCAGAAAATCGCCGCTTTGGTAAACCAGTAAACTTAGAAACACCCGTTATAAATAATAGTCAGGCTTATATTCAAGCTTTAGCGGGAGTTCTCCACAAAGCAGAATCTACCGATTTTGTCGTGGAAATGTTGGGGAAAGAAGAACAAATACAACTGCAAAAAGCTTTGGGTTTGAGTCAAATTCCTGTAGACAATCAGGTTTTACTAAAAATCTGGGAAGAACAAACAGGGAATAATACAGAAAAACTTAATGCAGTATTACAACTACAATCACAAAAACGCCGAATAAGTGAACGAGAACTGATAAGCTGGTTAGAGAAATGGCGTAATTTGTGAAAATAATTAAACGCAGATGAACGCAAATAAACGCAGATAAATACGGATGATTATGATTCTGTGCAGCTTTAGATAAATTTGGTATAGGTCTTTTGATGAATATGATATTTCTCGAAATCTTTTTTTATTCCTTTTTTTTGTGAGTGATTGATAAATATGAGTGAAACTAATAATTCGGTTTTAATTAACCTGGGAAAAGCAATTAATCAAATAGTTGTTGGACAACCTACTTTGATTAAACAGACATTAATTGCTTTATTAGCAGGTGGACATATTATTTTAGAGGGAGTTCCCGGCACAGGAAAAACATTATTAGTCAAAGTATTGGCACAATTAATAAAATCTGATTTCCGTCGTATTCAACTAACCCCAGATGTTCTCCCGTCAGATATTACAGGGACAAATATTTTTGACTTAAATACCCGCGATTTTACTTTGAAAAAAGGTCCCGTTTTTACAGAAATACTTTTAGCCGATGAAATTAACCGCACTCCTCCAAAAACCCAAGCTGCACTTTTGGAAGCAATGGAAGAAATGCAAGTTACCCTCGACGGTGAAAGTTTACCATTACCTGATTTATTTTGGGTAATTGCTACCCAAAACCCTTTAGAATTTGAAGGAACTTATCCTTTACCAGAAGCACAATTAGATCGGTTTTTGTTTAAATTAGTTGTAGATTATCCAGAACAAGCAGCCGAAAAACAAATGTTATTAAATCGTCAGTCTGGGTTTACTGCAAAACGTACAGATATTGCTAACTTAAAACCTGTCACTACAGTAATTGATATTTTGCAAGCTAGACAAGCTGTAAAACAAGTTCAGGTATCAGAAACAATAGTTGATTATTTATTAGAAATTGTCAGAAAATCCCGTCAATATCCTGATTTAGCTTTAGGTGCATCTCCTCGCGCCGCCGGTGCTTGGTTGCAAACTTCTCAAGCCGCAGCTTGGTTATCAGGAAGGAATTTTGTCACTCCAGATGATGTAAAATCAGTGGCTTCACCCTTATTGCGTCATCGGTTATTATTGAAACCGGAAGCAATGCTAGATGGTTTACAAATTGATGCAGTGGTTGCAGCAGTAATTAATCAAGTTCCAGTTCCTAGATAATTCATTGATAATCTCATGTTGAACACGACTCTTATCACAAGAATTACATTCCCTAAAGAGACAAGGATAGTTAATAAAAACCATGAATGATTCAGCATTTATTATCTTTATTATTTTTGCAATAATTTGGCTTTCAATGGCAACTGCATCTGTAATTATCTTCTTAAAGTCAGATGGGCAAAAAATTCATTTTGGCAAAACCGGACTGATTATTTCTATCTCTATTATTCTCCCAATTATTATGGCTCTGAGTTATGCAGCATTTAAGGGAACATTTTGAAATTTCCCTAATAGTCTAGTTGCAATTCGTCACAAAATTGACCGCATAAGTCAGTATTCATAAATTCATCCTTGATAATATGATTCCATCCAAAAAAGTTTATTTTTTATTAATTGTGGGAATATTTATCTCCCCAATTTTATCTATGATTCTGGGAATTTATCAAACTATAATCATAACTTGTTTATTTGATCTTACGGTTTTCACCTTCATGGTAATTGATGGTTGGGGAATGAAAGCAAACCGCGTAGAAATTACCCGCGAATTACCATCACGTTTATCTATTGGTAGAGATAATTCAGTTATTTTAAAAGTAAAAGCTGGAAAAATTGATGCAGTTATTGAAATCCACGATTATTACCCACAAGAATTTACTGTTTCTACAACCACAGTTACAGCTAATATTAATGCTAATCAAAGCCAGGAATTAACTTACACAGTTTACCCGAATCAACGAGGAGAGTTTTCTTGGGGAAATATGCAAGTACGACAGTTGGGAATTTGGGGGTTTGTGTGGCATGATTGGCAAATTCCCCACAGTACACAGGTAAAAGTATATCCTGATTTAGTGGGATTGCGATCGCTCTCCATTCGTCTGACATTACAATCATCAGGTTCTATCCGCAAAACTCGGCAAATGGGTATAGGCACAGAATTTGCAGAATTACGAAACTACCGCAGCGGTGACGATTTACGCTTTATTGATTGGAAAGCCACTGCTAGACGTGCCTACGGTAATACAGGACCCCTCGTTAGAGTTTTAGAACCAGAACAAGAACAAACATTATTGATATTACTAGATCGTGGCAGACTAATGACAGCCAAAGTTCAAGGTTTGCAACGATTTGATTGGGGTTTAAACACCACATTGTCCCTAGCATTAGCAGGATTGCACAGAGGCGATCGCGTTGGTATTGGTGTATTTGACAACAAAATACATACGTGGATACCCCCGGAACGAGGACAACATCATCTCAATCAACTCATTGATAAACTCACCCCCATTCAACCAGAATTAATAGAATCTGATTATTTAGGTGCAGTTACCCACGTCGTCAAACAACAAACCCGCAGGGCTTTAATAGTCATCATTACCGACTTAGTTGATATCACCGCTTCCTCCGAACTTCTCCTAGCCCTCACCAGACTCGCACCCCGTTATTTACCCTTTTGCGTCACCCTGCGAGATCCTCAAGTTGACAATTTAGCACATACATTTACCGAAGATGCCACACAATCCTATATTCGCGCAGTTGCAATAGATTTATTAGCACAAAGACAACTAGCATTTGCCCAATTAAAACAAAAAGGAGTATTAGTTCTTGACGCACCAGCAAATCAAATTTCCGAACAATTAGTAGATAGATATTTACAACTTAAAGCCAGAAATCAGCTTTGAAGAGAAATTAAGTATAGCTTGTTAGAGTAAGCCACAAAATAAGAGAAGAGGTAGTTATTATGGCACTTACCAGAGATTTTACAGAAACTATTAACGCAAGAGTCCAAAGAGATCCTGAATTTGTAATAGCTCTCCTGGATGAAGCTATTTCTCTTTTCCTCAATGGTGAACCAGAAACAGCAAGACTTATTTTGAGAGATATTGTCAACGCAACAGTAGGTTTTGAACAGTTAGCAATTGAAATTTCTAAACCAAGCAAGAGTTTACATCGGATGTTATCAGCAAAAGGTAATCCAACAATGGATAATTTGACTGCTATTTTCAATGTTTTGCGAAAAAAGTTGAATGTTAATATTAATGTTCAAACAACGGTTATTTACTCTTAAAAACTGTGTTATATAGCAAATACATTACCACTACAAACTGTTATGTATGGAGATATGCCCTGTATAGATAAGTTTATGAGTGAAGTTGCTGCTAGTAAAAGCTGAAATTATTTTTTCTTCCGACTACAATACCGCACCAAAACCACAAACAAACCCATCCCCACCAAATATTTAATTGGATCTGGAACAATCGGATTTGGAGACAAAAAACCCTCAATTAAACCAGCAACAACCAACATCGGCACAATCCCAAAAACCAATTGTACAGCCAAAGAACCGTAAAATTTCAACGCATCACGGCGGCGATATTTACCAGGAAATAAAATTGCCCTTGCCAGCAACAAACCTGAACCTCCCGCAAAAAATATCGCAGGTAATTCCAAAGCACCATGAGGAAATACAAACGCCCAAAACGGGTAAGCCAGATTATTTTGAGCAACTAAAGCACCAATCGCACCAATTAATAAACCATTAAATACTAATAAATAAGTTGTATATAAACCGGCTGTAATTCCTCCAGCCACAGCCCCAAAAGATACAGAAATATTATTCATCATAATATTACTAGAAGCTAAAGGTTCAATTCCGTTCTATAACTATAAAACTTACCCAAAATTACCAAAGTCTAGACACATCTGGACAGCGATAATCTTAGTGTTTATTTCCTGCTTCATCGTGGTCTTAGAATGACTTCTAAGAGGTTTTTCCACTCGACAGACAATC
>NZ_JADEWA010000224.1:0-8630 GCF_015207865.1 Dolichospermum sp. LEGE 00246 | reverse complement strand
GGCAACACATTTAAAAACAGATGGACATGATCCGGCATAATCTCCATAGCAATAATTTTCCACCTATTCTCTATAACCAACTCGCAAATAATTCGCTGTAACCTCTGGTGCAATAGCACCTACCAGGGTAAAAGTTCAAGGTAATAAAATCTATCTCCCCAAGTTGGGATGGCTGCGGTTTTTCAATTCTCGCTCAATACCAACAGGCTTTACTATCAAAGCTGCCACACTAAGAAAGCGTGTGCGATTCGTTGTTAGCTGAATCACGGTATCCAGCCCGTACATAAGCTAACCAACCCCATCCAATCATGGAAAAAGGTTGAACTCTCGGTCTGATATGGGTGCAAGTCCCATCTACCAGACTCAGGTATGACTCCCCATCTGCCCACGATAACCCGACTCGGTTTCGGGAGGTCGAAGCTGGGAACAGGGCATAATCAGACATCCGTTGTGGGGTGACACTGGTGCTAAAGGGGAGTTCCCACGGTGAAACAGAGCCTTAAAAAGCGACCTACTTAGAGGCAGGGCGCAACATCAAAAACCCTGACCACACTGGAGTTAATTCCCGCCGCATCCTGCGCTTGATAGCGGTAAGAGTCCAGGGAATCCAGCGGTTGAAGTGGCTACACCTAACGGAACTAACAATCATCCGAGGGAACGAATAAAAACGGATTGAAGGTCTAGGGGCGGTCGAACCCCATAAGTAGGCTGGACGAGCAGCGGAATCCCTTCAATTCGGGTAGGACAGACCGTAATTGGTCTGAGGTGTTCAGAATACACAGATTGGAGCAGAGCATGATTGGACACAGAGACAACTCTAGTGAATCTTGGAAGAAGTTACCTTGGAAGAAATTCCGCCGTAACCTATTCCGCCTACAAAAACGAGTGTACAAAGCGGTTCAAGTTGGAGACAAGCGTAAAGCTAAGTCCCTACAAAAGCTGATTCTGAAATCCTCCGCAGCGAGATTACTGGCTATCCGTCAAGTATCACAGCTAAACGCTGGGAAAAAGACCGCAGGAATTGACGGCAAAAAGTCCCTTACCTTTAAGGAACGCTTTGAGCTTAATGAACTGCTAAAAGCATCCGCCAACAACTGGAAACACCAGGGGCTAAGAGAAATACCCATCCCCAAAAAGGACGGTACTACCAGGATGCTGAAAATCCCTACTATTGCAGATAGGGCGTATCAATGCCTTGTCAAATACGCATTAGAACCAGCTTGCGCGTTGCAACCTTCCACGCCAGGAGCTACGGGTTTAGGACAGGACGCTCGGCACATGATGCCCAGAAATACCTGTACAACAACCTATGTTCTACACGAAATGGAATAGATAAACGAGTTATAGAACTCGATATTGAAAAATGCTTTGACAGGATAAACCACACCGCCATCATGGACAGACTCATCGCTCCTTACAGCATAAGACAAGGAATCTTCCTTTGTCTCAAAGCCGGAGTTAATCCAGAGTTCCCCGAACAAGGAACACCTCAAGGTGGCGTGGTAAGTCCACTATTAGCTAACATCGCCTTAAATGGAATTGAAAGTATTCATAGACACCACACGGTTTCTAAAAATCGAATCACAGACAAGACCCCAAAGGAACATATTATCGAACCTTCAATTCGTTATGCGGACGACATGGTGATAATACTCCGACCCCAAGACGATGCCACAGAAATACTTGAAAAAATCAGTCAGTTTTTAGCAGTGCGGGGAATGAAAGTCAGTGAGAAAAAGACGAAGCTAACCGCCGCGACAGATGGGTTCGATTTCCTAGGCTGGCACTTTAAAGTTCAGAAAAACGGGAAGTTTAGATGCGTTCCATCAGCGGACAACTTTAAATCTTTTCGCAAGAAAGTAAAACATATCGTCAACAACTCGAATTATGGTTCTACCACAAAGGCTGAGAAATTAGCCCCTGTAGTTAGAGGTTGGAGGAATTACCACCGCTTCTGCAAGATGGACGGGTCAAGAAACTCGTTATTCCATATCCAAAACAGAGCATTTAGGGTATTCAACAAGGAAACTAAGCTAAACCGCTACTCTAGCAAGAAATTACTAGATAAGGCGTTCCCAGCAGTTCCTTACTCCGAACACAAACATATCATGGTCAAAGGAGAGAAATCACCTTACGACGGAGATTTAAGTTATTGGAGCGAACGTAATAGCAAGCTCTATAACAACAATACCTCTAAAGCCCTCAAACGGCAAAGCCATAAATGTGGTCATTGTGGTCTTAAAATGCTCAGTGATGAGAAGGTACATCTACATCATGTTGATGCCAATCATAACAATTGGAAACCAAAAAACCTTCTAGCAATTCATGAAAGCTGCCACGATTATATTCACATGAGCAAAAGCGAAAGCTAAGAACATCGGAAGCTGGGTGCAGTGAAAGCTGCACGCCCAGATTTAACAGAGAGGGGCGCGGGATAAGACCCGCCCTCGACTCTACCCAAGATGGTTGGTATGTCTCAATTAGAATTGAAGATAAAACCATACCAGACTATATAAAGAAGCCTCTAAACGAAGTTAATTCTATTCTTGGTTGTGACTTAGGAATAACTAAACTTGTCCATTTCTCCGACAGACATCAAATTGATAATCCTAGGTTCTCAACCAATAAAAAAGCTAGACGCACTTTAAAAATCAGACAGCGACGGATTAATCGTAAAGTCAAGGGTAGTAAAAATCGTAAAAAAGCAGCTAATAAAGTAGGACGGTTTCACAAAAAGATTACAGATAAACGAACTGCTTATCAATGGAGTGTTGCCAATACAATAGTTTCTAGAAAGGTTGATGCTATTGCCTTAGAAGATTTAAACATCTCCGGTATGTTGAGGCGTTGCCAAGTTAAGACCGATGAAAAAACTGGAAGATTTTTAAAGAATGGGCAATCTAGAAAAAAAGGATTAAACCGTTCTATTTCTGATGCAAGTTGGAGTGATTTAATTTTAAAAATTGAGTATCTCGCTGTGAAGCAAGGAAAAGTTGTAATTAAAATTAATCCTCAATACTCCAGTCAAGAATGCAGAAATTGTGGGCATACTGATAAGTCAAACCGTGATGGTGAGAAATTCATTTGTACGGAATGCGGATATCACGAACACGCTGACATTGGTGCTGCAAAAACTATCAGAGATAGAGGTTTCAAAATAGTACGTGGGGACTCCGCGAAACTTGCTGTTTAACAGCTAAACGCCCAGAAGATGAGCCAGTGCGGTCTTGGGGTTTCCCCAAGTAGAGCAACTGGCGGTATCAGCACGCACTTTTGTGCAAACGTACTGAGTCTGGGAACCTGTGTGAACAGGATATTAGGATTGTAAAATCTTAAGAATCCCCGTCTCTTTAGAGCGGGGAGTGTCAACCAACACCAAAAATCAATAACTGGAAATTCTTACTCTGGAGCGACTCTGCGCCTCTGCGTGAGGTAAAATTGTACTCGTGACATTCGTAAATTTCCAATCAAAGGTGTATTTTATGCGGTTACGCTCAATGCAGTTAATTTTTATAGCAGGACTAATGGGGTTACTTTCCTGGATATGGACACCCAGCGCCCTAGCATTAACACAGATTAAATTATCTGATATTTCTTATCACGAATGTCCATCAGAACTGTCCAGTGGAATAGTAGGTAGTAGCGGTTCAAATTCTGCTAGTTGCTTCATCGTTACAGGTAAAGCAGAAAATAGCACCCGCAAAACTGTTTATGATGCGGATATTTTTGGGCGCATATATGATGCTAACGGTGATTCAACCTTACAAAATCGCACCCGTCTGGGTTTAATTACCGAAGTTCCTCCCGGAGTTAGTGATTTTGAATTTAGAATCACTGTCCCCAGTAATCAGCCCGTACCATTGCAACTTAAACAATTTAAAGCTGCTGGATTTAGCGGACAAGTGAGAAGATAAAAGTTGTAGAGACGTTCCCATGAACGTCCTTACATTGAAAATCGGAATTTGGGGCTTAAAACCCTTGTACCAAGGTGGCGCGAGCTAAACTATCTAAAATACCACCAACTATGTTCAGTGCCAAAAATGCCAGGATAGGGGAGAAATCCATCCCACCCAAAGGGGGAATTATGGAACGAAATAGATTGAGGTAGGGATCACTAATTTGGCTTAAAGCTGCAAATGGTTGATTAGACCATTCAATAGTGGGAAACCAAGTCAACAAGACTCGAATAATCAGCAAATAGCTGTAAAGAGAGACAAAGGTAGCTAGAGTTGTAATTAGTAAATTCATGGGTAACTTTCCTATTAAATGTCAAACATAGATTCATGTAGTTCGGTTAAGAACTGAGTCCAACTAGGCTTTTACAAGCCCTCACTTACCCGAAGGGAAGTGATGGGTGGTTGACGATTGATTTTAATTTAGCTCACGTCGCATTGTGTAGCCAATCAATATAACTAAGGGAAACCTTAAGAATGCTCATTAACTTCCTGGGATGAGTTGCTGTTGACATTACCTAATTGCTTCCGCACATCATCAATTGTGGCATTAAGTTGGGCAATTTTATCTTCGAGCGATCGCCTGGTTGCTTCTATTTCCAAACTTTCATGACCAGAAGCCCTCATTTGCCGCTTTTTAGTCCCTGTCTGTCCATCATTTTCCCCAGCAGTTAACCCTTCATGCTCTTCATTTGCAAACTTAGCATCTAAGCGGGAAGTAATCACCGCCCCTAAAACACCACCAACTACACCCCCAATCAATGACCCCAGTAACAAACCACTAGCAAAACCATCTTGCTGACTCATATTTTTTACCGTCTTCTCGAAAATAAGCAACTTTGACAATACTTTAGCTATTTTCCAGCCTTAGGGGCATCCTAGCTTAAGTTCCAAAAATGCGATCGCCCGCATCCCCCAACCCTGGTACAATATACCCTTGATCATCAAGCGTTTCATCAATAGTAGCGGTGTAAACGATTAAGCCAGGATAGACAGCAGCCAACTTTTTCAACGCCGGGGGAGCAACAACTACAGATATAATCCGAATTAACGCCGGATCAACACCTCTTTGGGTCAATTCCGCCATTACTGCCATTATAGAGCCTCCAGTAGCCAACATCGGCTCAGTAATTAACACCCGGGTTTCGGGAGCGAATTTTTCGGGTAATTTATTTAAATAACAAGTAGGTTCTAAAGTTTCTTCATTTCGCGCCAAGCCAACATGGTAAATTGATGCCAAAGGCAGTACACCCTGCGCTCCCTCCAACAAGCCTAAACCAGCCCGCAAAATCGGCACAACAGCCATAGGTATCTGAGGATTAATAAAAGTGGCTGCACAGGTCGTCAGAGGCGTTTGCACCATTGTTTCTTGAGTCGGCAACCACTCCCTAGCAGCCTCATAAGTTAGCCACCTACCCAACTCAGTCATAGCAGAACGAAATAATACAGATGGCGTAGCTACATCACGAGCAACTCCCAACCAGTGCTGAATTAAAGGATGAGGTGGAACATAAACACGGAGTTGTTGCGTCATAGCTAGAAAAGGGCGGCTGGATAATTGTCTTTTTACTGGAACATCATAGCAGAATTCACCGAATCAGGAAAAACAAGAAAGCTGAAGTTAGGGGCGCAAGGACTGCGCCCATTCAGGATTATGGCGAAGTAATTGGACAAAAATATTTACAGTCATTGCGAGGGAAGGGAAGCAATCACAACCCTGGCGATTGCTTCATTTCACTTCATTCCATATGGCTAACGCCACGCTTACGCAATGACATTGTGTAATTAATTTTGTCTCACTACTTAACACCACGCTGTCTGCCTCTAATATTATTGAAGGCAGAGCCTTCTAGAATTCATTCCCAGTCAGAGCAGGGGAATGAGATGACTTGAGTTCTTTGCGGGATAGAGGTTTTACATTAAGTTGACACCAATGAAGCTCTTGCTTTACCCCTACACATCTGAGTTCTTTGTCATTTGGCAAAAGTTTAAATCTCACCCATGTTTAGTATATATTATTCTCAAGGCGGAATTAGTTAGCAGCAGACCTTTCCCCTATTTTTTGGGTTAAATTGCAAATTATGGATTCTGAATTATTTGATGTCATTATCATTGGTTCTGGTATTGGTGGTTTAGTGACAGCCACCCAATTAGCAGCCAAAGGTGCAAAAGTTATAGTTTTTGAAAGTTATCTCATTCCCGGTGGTAGTGCTGGTTATTTTCAAAGCCAAGGATATACATTTGATGTCGGTGCATCAATGATTTTTGGCATGGGAAATAAAGGAACAACCAACTTACTCACCCGTGCCTTAGATGCAGTCAATGTTAATCTGGAAACCATTCCCGATTCTGTCCAGATTCACTATCATTTACCCAATGGTTTAGATTTAAAAATTGATCGAGATTATGAAACATTTCTCCAAAATCTAATTGCTTATTTTCCCGACGAAGCCAAGGGAATCAGGCGATTTTATGATGAATGTCAAAAAGTTTTTAATTGCCTGAATAACATTGAATTATTATCATTAGAAGAACCTAAATATCTCCTGCGGGTATTTCTCAAAAATCCTTTAGCTTGTCTAGGTTTAGCCAAGTATTTACCCTTAAATGTGGGAGAAGTAGCCCGAAAATATATTCAAGATCCTCAGTTATTAAAGTTTATTGATATCGAGTGTTATTGCTGGTCAGTAGTTCCAGCAAACATGACACCAATGATTAATGCTGGCATGGTTTTTTCTGATAGACATTATGGAGGAGTTAATTATCCTAAAGGAGGAGTTGGGAAAATTGCCGAAAAATTGGTGACAGGTTTAGCACAATTTGGGGGTGAAATTCAATACCAAGCGCGAGTCACAAAAATCATCACCAAACAGGGAAAAGCTGTAGGTGTACAATTAGCAAATGGTCAAGTTTATTATGGTAAAAAAATAGTATCTAATGCCACACGCTGGGACACCTTTACAAAACTACTACCAGTCCAAGAAATACCAGTTAAAGAAAAAAATTGGCAACAACGATATATAAAATCACCCAGTTTTTTAAGCTTGCATATAGGGGTAAAAGCATCAGTTTTACCTGTAGGAACAGAATGCCATCATATTTTATTAACAGATTGGCAGGAAATGACCACAGCAACAGGAACAATTTTTGTTTCTATTCCTACCCTCCTTGACCCGGATTTAGCACCACCAGGATATCATATTATTCATGCTTTTACACCTGACTGGATTAGTAATTGGCAGGGACTTTCCGAAAGCGAGTATACGGCTAAAAAAGAAATAGCAGCAGGGCAAATTATTGACAGATTAGCCGCAATTTTTCCTGGTTTAGATGCTGGGTTAGATTATTTGGAAATCGGGACTCCACGTACTCACAGACGCTTTTTACAACGGATAGATGGTACTTATGGACCAATACCTAAACGTAAGCTGTGGGGGTTATTGGGAATGCCTTTCAATCGCACTGTGATTCCTAATTTGTATTGTGTAGGAGATAGTACATTCCCCGGACAAGGTTTGAATGCTGTGGCTTTTTCTGGGTTTGCTTGCGCGCATCGGATTGGAGTAGATTTACAACTGAGAAAATAGCTGGGAATAAGTATACTAAACATGGGTGAGATTTAAACTTTTGCCAAATGACAAAGAACCCAGATGTGTACGGGTTTAGCTCATGCTTAATGGTGTCAACTTAACGCAAAATCTTCATCCCGCAAGGAACTCAAGTTCCTTGCTAATAGCGAAAGTCATCTAAAAGATGACTAAATACTAGGAAAATTCATTAGTCCGTTTTAACGGACTTGAGCTATGAGACAGGGAATTTATTCCCTGGCGGGTGTGGAAGCCAAACAAATAAGCCATCTGTAACCTAAGTTGACACCAATGGCTCATGCTTTACCCCTACGTTTAGACTCAAACAATCAAGCCGTTTTGAGTGATATAGCGATCGCCAAAGTTATTTCAATTTAGATATTTTCAGCCATCGTAAGTAGGTGAACACAATAAAACCAAACTGTGTAAAGAAACGTAAAATCGCTGAAAATGTCTTTACTCTTGCCTTGCTATAACGACAATTTTCAACGCCAACCTAAGTAATTGGACAAAAATATTTACAGTCATTGCGAGCGAAGGGAAGCAATCACAACCCTTGGAATTGCTTCATTTCACTTCATTCCATATGGCTAACGCAACGCTTACGCAATAACATTGTGTAATTAATTCTGCCTCACTACCTACTTATTTGGTTTTTTTAACTACAAGAAACAGTTATAGAACATTGCCAATTTGGCGTTTAAGCAACAGAAATATTCTCTAAAGTTTAAAAGCCAAGTTGGCAATATTTCCAATTATGAAATAAAGTCATGAGTAAAAAGTTATTTACTGAGTTGACAGTAGAACAACAAGAAACAGCTAATGGTGGTACGACTGCTACTGGTACTGCTATGTTTTCTGATCCTATTGGCATTCTTCCCGCTTTGATCGGGCCTCTTAATGGTATTGGTGGTACTCTTGTTTTTCCTCCTGGTTTTCTTCCTGGGGTTCCTCCCGGTGATAATACTTTCGTATGGACAGTGGTATAATTTGATTCAGTAAACCCAATAATAAAAGCCTCTAACCCTCCCCTTATAAAGGCTACGGTGTACACACAAGGCATGGGGAGGTAGGGGGGTAGGGGAGGTAG
>NZ_JADEWA010000223.1:0-8631 GCF_015207865.1 Dolichospermum sp. LEGE 00246 | reverse complement strand
CCCCTCCCCCCCTCCTCTTACCTCCCGACTCGAAACCACTTAAAATGAGAGAGTCATCTTGTAAAGAATTGTCAGGTTTTTCATGGCAGATCAATTAATTCGTGCGACTGCGGCGGATGGTGGGATTAAAGCTATAGGTGTGATTAGTACCCGGTTAACAGAAGAAGCTCGACAACGCCATAAACTATCTTATGTGGCAACAGCAGCATTGGGAAGAACTATGGCTGCTGGCTTGTTGATGGCTGCCAGTATGAAACGGTCAGGTTCTAGGGTGAATGTTCGCGTTAAGGGCGATGGTCCTTTAGGTGGTGTATTGGCAGATGCAGGATTAGATGGTACAGTTAGGGGTTATGTCGGGAATCCGTCTGTGGAATTGCCACCTAATCATAAGGGTAAACTAGATGTGGGTGGGGCAGTAGGTGCAGGCTTTCTATATGTAGTCCGCGATCTCGGTCATGGTTATCCTTACTCTAGTACAGTAGAACTGGTTTCGGGGGAAATAGGTGATGATGTTGCTCACTACTTGGCAAGTTCTGAACAAACTCCTTCGGCTTTAGTTTTGGGTGTATTTGTGGGAGAACAGGGCGTAACGGCAGCGGGAGGAATTTTGATCCAGGTGTTACCCAAAGCTGCTAGGGATGAGGAGCTAGTGGCTACATTAGAATCGCGGATTGAGGCTTTATCTGGGTTTACGCCATTACTGCAAGCAGGTAAAACACTGACGGAAATTTTTAACGATTTGTTAGGAGATATGGGATTGAACATATTTCCTGAAAGTCAGATGTTACGCTTTCATTGTGGCTGCTCTTTTAATCGGGCGCTAGGAGCGCTGAAAATATTGGGAGAGGCGGAACTACAGGACATGATTGTAAAAGATGATGGTGCAGAAGCTACTTGTGACTTTTGCGGTAATATCTATCAAGCAAGTAGTGATGATTTAACTCAGTTAATTGGAGATCTACAAAGAGAATCTTTAATTTCTGATTAATGTCAACAGTCATACTCAACCCAATAAACAGTAATGTTAGGGATGGGTTTTTTAGATAGGAAAGTGAGGATAGCAAACATAAAATTATCTATATTGATCTATCTACTTTCATATCGCTATTCAATTAGTGTGGTGTGAGCAATGACAGAGCGGGATATTCCAGATAATTGGTCTTCAGACCAAGCAGGAGAACCAATTGGGGTTCAGCCTAACTACATACAAAATAATCAAACTGCTGATACCGCTGCTATTGGTTCTCATTCTCAGTCTATGAAGCAAAGAAAAAAGCAAGATGGCGATGTTTTGGCTATAAATGATAATTCAGAACCTACTTTTAATCTCAATATTTTAATTGAGAAAATGCCGCGCTGGACTAAAAATTGGGTAGTTTGGGCAGCAGTATTAACTTTAATTCCTGGAAGCATGGGTTTTCTAGCTTTATCCATGCTGTTTAAGTTACCTACTGCTCCTAATTGTCCACAAATTTTTTGGCCTTTGGCTAGTGCGTCAGTAAGGCTACACTGCGCTCAGTTGGCGGCTTCTAAGCAAACTATTAATGATTTGCTCCAAGCAATTACTCTGGTTAAACAATTACCAGAAAATCATCCTTTGCGGGGCGAAATTAATCGTCTTTTAGAGGAATGGTCACGGGATGTTCTCAGGTTGGCAGATGAGAGTTTCCAAGCGGGGAATTTGGAGGAAGCGATCGCTACAGCCCGAAAAATTCCTACTGACGTGAAGGTTAGTGAACTAGTAGAAGAGCAAATTCAAAAGTGGCAAACGATTTGGTCAAAGGCGGAAGGAATTTACCAAGCAGCGGAAAAAGAATTGCGCCAACGACATTGGCAATCAGCTTTTATGCTCACGGCTAGATTGCTACGGGTTAATAATAAATATTGGGCAAGCACTAAATATGATCAATTAAATAACATTATTGTTACGGCGCGAGAAGATGGGGATAAACTTTACAAAGCAGAAAATTTAGCAAATAATCGCAATTTAGATAGTTTACTTAAAGCTATTAAACTGGCTGAAACGATTAAACCAGATAGTTATCTGTATCAAAAAGCCCAAGAGTTAATATCTGGATTTGCTAGAAAAATGCTCAAATTAGCACAGGCTAAAATGAAGGAGCGAAATGCTGATCAAGCCTTGGAAATTGCCCGACAAATTCCCCCTATTCCTGAATTGCAAGCTGAAGTTGATGATTTTATGGTTTTGGGTGAAGCCCAAAGAAGTGCTTTTATTGGGACTACAGCAGGGTTAGAAACGGCTATTTCTCAAGCTCAACAAATAGATGCTTCTAGGGATATTTATAATGAAGCTCAACAATTAATTGCCCGTTGGCAATTAGAAATTCAAGATGTTTCTCGGTTAGAAAAAGCTCGGAATCTCGCTAGTCAAGGCACTGTTAATGATTTAACAGCAGCGATTTCGGAAGTACAATTAATTCCTGGGAATAATCCGCGGGCTACAGAAGCCCGTCAAGAAATTGGTCGTTGGCGTGGCCAGGTGGAGTCTATTGAAGATAGACCATATTTAGATCGGGCGGAACAAATAGCTATTAACGAGGATGTTATCTCATTACAAACAGCGATCGCTGAACTTAATCAAATTCGCTCTGGACGAGCATTATATCCAGAAGCCAAAAAAAAGATTAGGCTATGGACAGCCAAAATTGAGCGCATTCAAGATCAACCGTACTTAGATCAAGCCAGGGCATTAGCCGACAGTGGTAATTTGACAACGGCTATTAGTGAAGCTCAAAAAATCGCCTCTTCAGGACGCGCTTTATCTAGTGAAGCTCAATCCTCCATAGATACTTGGCAAGACCAAATTCGCGCCAAAGAAAGTTGGCAAAAAGCCAAGCAAGTTGCAGTTACTGGCACACCAGAAGCTTTAATGCAAGCTATTCAGTTAGCAAATCGGGTATCTAGTCGTAACACTTTGCGTTTAGATGTGAATATTGCCATTGACCAATGGAGTCAACAATTGTTGCAAATAGCACGTTCTCAAAGTGAGATTGATGTTGCCAAAGCCATTGATACAGCTAATTTAATTCCTAGTGGTAGTAGTGCTTATACTGATGCTCAAGAACAAATTAGAACTTGGCGGCAATTTATGATTCCCAAATCAGCACCCAGTCCTTCTGTAGAATCTACACCGGAGGAAACGCCAGCAATTCAAAAAACTCAGCCTTTAACAATGCCTAATTAGGGTTTGCTGATAGCAGGAGGTAGGGGCGCAGGGACTGCGCCCATCCAGGGGTTAAGAGGGGCAAGAATAGTCTCTGTATAGCAAAAGTGATAAGTAATTAAAACTCTTACCTTTGCGTCTTTGCGCCTTTGCGTGAGACTAAAATTCAGGGCAAGAATAGTCTCTGTATAGCAAAAGTGATAAGTAATTAAAACTCTTACCTTTGCGTCTTTGCGCCTTTGCGTGAGACTAAAATTCAGGGCAAGAATAGTCTCTGTATAGCAAAAGGATAAGTAATTAAAACTCTTACCTTTGCGTCTTTGCGCCTTTGCGTGAGACTAAAATTCATACCCTTAATCTGTCATCCCTTCCCCAATTCCTGAGCGCGTTCCTTCGAGGCTTTAACAGCTTCGATGACAGCGGAACGAAAACCAGCTTTTTCTAAGGCGCTGACACCGGCAATAGTTGTACCACCGGGACTGGTAACTTGATCTTTGAGTTCGGCGGGGTGAATTTTGGTTTCTTGTACCAGTTTTGCTGTTCCTAAAACTGTTTGTACAGCTAGTTGTTTAGCGATCGCCCTTGGTAAACCCACAGCCACACCCCCATCAGCTAAGGCTTCAATCATCAATGCCACATAAGCCGGTCCACTACCGGATAATCCTGTCACCGCATCCATCAGGCTTTCCGGTACTTCCACTACTTCCCCCACAGCGGTAAAAATCTGCTGTGCTGTTTGTTGGTGATGAGGATGAGTATAAGCCCCTAAAGAAATTGCTGTTATTCCTGCACCCACTGTGGCGGGAGTATTCGGCATAGCGCGAATTATGGGAACTTGAGGAAAAGCTGCTTCTAATTGTTTTAAAGTTACCCCCGCTAGTATGGAAATGATCAGGGGTGAATGTTCTGTTGGTAGGATATCTGCTAATTCTTGAGCTACAGCCGTAAATATCTGGGGTTTGATTGCCAACATCACCGCTGTTTTCGCTGCCCCTAACACTAGACTATTATCCGTTGTCACAACTACCCCATATTTCTGTTCTAAATAGCTGCGGCGTTCACCTTGGGGTTCACTGACAATGATTTCTGCGCCTTGATAAATGCTACTTGTAATAAGGCGGGATAATAGAGCTTCTCCCATTACCCCACCGCCAATTAAGCCAAATTTTATATTCATGATTTTGGATTTTGGATTTTGGATTGACTCTAAGTAATTGGACAAAAATATTTACAGTCATTGCGAGGGAAGGGAGGCAATCACAATCCTGGGAATTGCTTCATTTCACTTCGTTCCATATGGCTAACGCAACGCTTACGCAATGACATTGTGTAATTAATTCTGTCTCACTACTTGCCCTAAAGTGTATAAGCTCGAAAATTGGGTTCCCTGTTCCCTATTCCCTTCTTTTGTAATTTAAGTTTTTCGCCTTCTTTGCGAGTAGCTAAAATATCTATGATTTGAGTATTTACCCAGTTGTAAGCGTGTCTAGCGACTCCAGAAGCCTTGCCAAAAGCTGTAATCTGTCGGTTATTTGGAATTAGTGCAGTTTTGAATGATAAAAGCATTGATTCGACCTTCAATGTTGTGCTATAATATCTAGTATATCAGATATATTAGGATTGGACAATGCCTCGGATTAAATTTAAACCACAAAATCAAGTAGCCTACGATAAATCACCCTTGCAATTTAAGGTTTTACCTGGAGTCAGGGAAAAAATTAAAACCGTCCCTGACTGGCAGCAACGGTTGAGGGATTTTGTTGATCAACTTATTGAAGACTTGGACAAACAGTAATATATGGATAGTTATGGGTAGAAATTATCAAGCTGTTTCTACCCCTACTGTGCCATCCGAGTGGGTTCATTTCCCCAAGTAGGAGTTGCTGCTGTAGCTGGGGGACGGGCGGGACGGGCTTGGTTGACAGGTACTTCATGTATCAAACCGCCTTGAGTGCTAACTTGCACGCAACTGGGGGTAAACAAGAAGATACTTTCACCAATTCTTTCTTGATGTCCGTCTAACGCATAAGTACCACCAGCAACAAAGTCAACTGCGCGTTGAGCTTGATCAGGGTCCATAATGGTCAAGTTCAATACTACTGATTTGCGCTCCCGAAGGGCTTGAATCGCCTGGGGCATTTCTTCAAACGTGCGAGGTTCGAGGACTAGGACTTCAGAGATTCCATTAATTGCGCCTGGCATACCAATAACGTTACTCATAGGTTTAGATACTGTTGCAGCTACTTCTTCTGTATTGTTAGGTTGATTTTCTCGCCAACGCCGATTTGGAGGAGTAGTTTCCTGTGGGGCTGGTTGGGGATTTTCCTGTTGATAGATATTCTGATAATTATTGGCTGTATCAGCTTCTTCTTCGTAGTATTCGTATTCTACCTGCTCATTCAACCCTACAAAATCCCTGAGTTTAGAAAATATATTGCTCATGTTGTATGCTCCCAGATTAAAATTCCCCTAATTTTCCTGGCTATAAGTTACATTGAAGTTCCTTCTAGGCAGTAGTCGTAACTATAGTAGATGTTTGACGTAGTAATCGTACTACTGATTTTACCCTTTAGTACAAATTCCCAATTATTAACAGATATTGATGTTAACGCCTGCACATTAACGAATCTGTAACATTGAGTTAAAATTGTAGCCTAACGATCATTAAAAATAAAGGGGGGTATGACCACCTTTGCAATTAAGAATTACTTATGAGAGTATTATATTTTTTGACAATTATCAATACTTGGTAGTAAATTCGCAAACGATTGTTAATCATGCCCTCTGGAAGTATGACTACAGCTATGTCTAAGCTCGTTCACCAAACAAAATTGTACCTAATCGTACCATTGTTGCTCCTGCTTGCACTGCCAATTGGTAATCCCCAGACATACCCATTGATAACTGCTGCATGGTAATATTTGGCCAATTTTGTGATTGGATGGTTTGTGCTAATTCATACGTAGTATTAAATACTGTTAAAATTTCTGCATCCGCCAACCCTTGAGGCGGAATTGTCATCAAACCTTGAATTTGTAGATTTTGACATTGGTTAAGCGCTGCTAAGTCCGCCAATAATTCTGGAACCATCCAACCAGATTTATTTGCGTCGGGGAGAATTTTGACTTGTAAGCATACCTTTGGATTCACTCCCAGTTCTGCCGCTAGGATATTTAACCGTTGTGCCAGTGGCAAGTTATCAACGGAGTGAATCCATGAAAATAGTTCTAAGGCTTTTCTCGCCTTATTGGTTTGGAGATGTCCAATCAAGTGCCAGGTAATATCCCCTAGATCTTGCAATTCGGCTTGTTTACTGGCAGCTTCTTGGATGCGACTTTCAGCAAAATCACGAATTCCTGCGGTGTATGCTTCCCGCATTAATTCAGTAGATACTCTTTTCGTAACAGCAATCAACCTCACTGTAGATGGGAGTGAGGCGTGAATTTGAGCGAAGCGATCGCTAATTAAACTACTCATTGGAATGTGCGCTGAAATACACCTTGAAGTTGCTCGTACTCCTGAGAATTACCACTGCGGCGCAAAGTCCGTAAGCGATTTTCCAGCATCATCCTAGCCTCAGTCCGGCCAATTGGCTGAAATTTCAGGACTTTTAGTTCAGTTGTTACTAGAAAAAATAAGCGTTGGGCGTAGAGTGTGGTAAACAGATCCTGGTTCTCATCAACCATACAGATCCTATAGAGTAAACCCCAAGTTGGATGATTTATGTAAGTTTCTGAGTTTTCTGGATTCATTTCCTAGTCAAGGTGGGGAGTATATGTAGCCGAGGACGGGGAACAGGCATTAAAAGTCATGAAGGCAAATCAGTGTGATGATAACTGGATGTTTTCATGCAACTGACAACCGCTATAGCTTGTTCTGCAATTTACTAACATTCAGAGGATAGTATATCCCTTCCGCCAAATTTTTCGTTGACAGTGCGAAACTAACAATCTTCTTGACAGGGTTCTTCTGCAAAACAACACCCTTGCAAGTCTGTGATGTTGCACAGGCTTCTTTCCATCCTGCCACAATTCTCCCCCAACGGCGCAAAGATGGACATTTATCTAGCCGGCATATAGTATTTCAGGGGTAAAAGTCTTGTACTGTATGACTTTTGCGGTAATTTTTAGTCAGATATACTCCGCAAGGAAATAAATTGAGCTTTTGCTTAAAGGTGATATATGGATGTAAAAACGCAAGTTATAAGTAATTGGACAAAAATATTTACAGTCATTGCGAGCGAAGGGAAGCAATCACAACCCTTGGAATTGCTTCATGTCACTTCGTTCCATATAGCTAACGCCACGCTGCGCTAACGCAATGACATTGTGTAACTAATTCTGTCTCACTACTTACTAAACACGGGTGAGATTTAAACTTTTGCCAAATGACAAAGAACCCAGATGTGTAGGGGTAAAGCATGAGATCATTGGTGTCAACTTAAGCTCAAATCCCTACCACATCTCGTTCCTAGTCTCTGACTAGGAATGCAGTTGATGAGGCTCTGCCTCTAATCCCAATGCGCCCGTGCATCAAAATCACCTCAAACACTGTGCTGGTATACATTGTAGAGTTTGCACGAACCTCTGCCTCTAATCCCAATGCGCCCGTGCATCAAAATCACCTCAAACACTGTGCTGGTATACATTGTAGAGTTTGCACGAACCTCATTTTCCGCTAAAATACTCGAAAGCCATAGCTGATAAGCCTTTACAGGTTATATAATAAGTGTTCGATAAATACACCCTCCGGTTCGCGCAGTTTAGGTGGTGTTGTTAAATGATGTCGTTGGCGATCGCTTCTAGTTCATCATACAAGTTCCTCTCATTGTAAGGTATACCTAAATTCTTAATCTCATTCAGAAATTTTTCTTTAACTTCTTTTCGGTATGTAGTCAAAACATCTGTGTAAATTAATTTTTTTGGATTCCCTAACAGGTATTTAATTACATCTTGCTCGTTAAAACCCAAAAGATTGTGCATTAAACCATTACGAAGATCATCATCATATTCTTTATACTTATCCTTTTCAATACATATCCATGTGAGCAAAGACCAAGGTTTAAATCCAACCCTGAGTTTATCAAGCCAGTTAAATAATCCAGCATTACTGTTTGTGACATCGAATGCTTTATTTTTATTTTTATCCAAGGCTTTTGTATCTTGAAAAATAGGATAATTATTAACAGGGAATGACATTTTGTGTAACACATCATATTTAGTGTCAACAATTTTTTTTATATCTCTATCCCAATCTGGTATACCTAAAACCGATTTTAGTGTTTTATCTGAATAATTGTCACTAACATTTCTAACAAAAACTAATCCTGGCTGTTGCCATTTAACTAATTGCTGACTCAGAAATGTTTTTTGCTTTCCATCAATATTCAAAATAATTTTCTTATTATAAATTTTACTGGTGATCGCAGCTTTTAAAAAAGTTTCATG
>NZ_JADEWA010000222.1:0-8647 GCF_015207865.1 Dolichospermum sp. LEGE 00246 | reverse complement strand
AAAAATTAAAACCGTCCCTGATTGGCAGCAACGGTTGAGGGATTTTGTTGATCAACTTCTTGAAGACTTGGACAAACAGTAATATATGGATAGTTATGGGTAGAAATTATCAAGCTGCTTCTACCCCTACGGTGTAGGGCGCAGACCCTACGCCCCTACGGACGGATTTGCTGACTAGACATCTCCAAAAAAGATGGTAGAGCCGAGAATCCCTACATGAGGAACGTCTCTACCAGGGTTTCGGGTTACGCATATTTAATTTCTGGAGATGTCTACTGTATCTCAAAAAGAGTGCATATCGCTATATACAAAAGCTCATCCATTTAAATTGGCAAAGACAAAGCTAGGGAAATGTAGCTGTGATCAATAATTGGGGAATTGAAATCTATTAATAAATTTGTGCTGTTAATTACGACATCAATTATTTTTCAACTATAAAATGTGTTTCTAAGCGATTCGTAGGTACATATATTTTAAATGATTGTGTAGCTACCGTTTCAAAAATAACTCTCAAAAGTATTTTTTGCCATTTTAGGTATTGATAATGACTTACAACGCAGAGGAAATGCAGCAGATTCTTGAAGTAGCTTTTAGACAAAAACAAAAGGGAGAATATACAAGAGAACAAATTATAGAAATAGCCTCAGAATTAGGTGTTTCTTCAGAGTCGCTACAAGCTGCGGAACAAGAATGGTTAAAAAATAACGTAGAAGTAAAAAAAGAGCAAATGTCTAATAGTCAACAACGGAAAGATTTCAAATCTCATCTACTTGCTTTTCTGGCAATTAATGGTTTTTTGGTGCTGTTAAATCTAGTGGTAAGCCCTGGATATTTCTGGGCTATTTATCCCATACTAGGATGGGGGTTAGGTTTATTACTGCATGGCATAAAGGTTTATATTAGTAATGACTAAAATAGATCCCCGAATTCCTTATGAATTCGGGGATCTTATCCCCTTTTAATTTAAGATTTACTAGAGCGCTCTTTTGGGTTTGATAATTACTCAACTATATTCACTATTTGGGAACTAGCTAATGTTGGTGTGGTGAAAATTTGCGAGTATAAGTTTGTAGGTTGTTGACGAGCAACAACTGGTAAAACTTGACGAGCATGAGCCGCAACTGCCACTGTTTTTACATCATAGGTTTGTGTAATCATCTTAGGATAAAAACCAATACCGATGATGGGAACTAATAAGCAAGCGGTGATAAATAATTCACGGGGCTTAATATCAAGAACTACAGCATCTAAATGTAAGTCTTGATGTTGGTTGCCGTAGAAAACTTGACGTAGCATGGACAGTAAATAAATGGGTGTCAAAATCACGCTAACTGCTGATAGAAAGATGACTACAATTTTGAAGCTGGAACTGTAAACATCACTGGTAGCAAGACCTAAGAATACCATCAACTCACCGACGAAACCACTCATTCCGGGTAAAGCCAGAGAAGCCATTGAACCGATAGTAAAGAGAGCGAAAGTTTTGGGCATTACTTTACCCATACCGCCCATTTTATCCATCACTAAGGTGTGAGTACGTTCGTAAGTTACACCGGAAAGGAAGAATAAACTAGCAGCAATTAAACCGTGAGAAACCATTTGTAATACAGCACCGCTGATACCGATTTCTGTATAAGATGCAATGCCAATTAACACAAACCCCATGTGGGCAATTGAAGAGTAAGCCAGACGGCGTTTGAGATTGGTTTGAGCAAAGGCGCAACAAGCACCATAAACAATATTAACTACACCTAAAATCGCTAAAACTGGAGCAAAGGTAACATGAGCATCAGTTAACATTTCTACGTTAAAGCGAATTAAGGCATAACCGCCCATTTTTAACAATACACCTGCCAAGATCATTGAACCGGGTGCGGATGCTTCACCATGAGCATCAGGCAACCATGTATGTAAGGGAAAAATGGGTAGTTTGACACCATAAGCGATTAAGAAACCTGCATAGAGGGCTAATTCTAAGGTTTTGGGATATTCTTTCATTCCCAATTCGGTCATGTTGAAGGTGAAGTTATCACCATAGAAAGCCATTGCAAAACCAGCTACTAGTATAAATATGGATGCTGCAGCGGTATAGATAATAAACTTGGTAGCTGCGTAACGGCGGTTTGTGCCTCCCCAGATGGAAATTAGTAGGTAAACAGGTACTAGCTCAATTTCCCACATCAAGAAGAACATTAATAAGTCTTGGGCAAGAAATACTCCTAATTGAGCGCTGTACATAATCAACATCAACGCATAAAATAAACGCGGCTTGTTGGTTACTTTCCAAGCCGCGAATACTGCGAGTGTGTTAATGAAGCCTGTGAGAAGTATCAGGGGCATTGATAAACCATCAATGCCTAGAGACCAGTTAAAGCCAATTTGGGGTATCCAAGGATAGCTTTCTGTCATTTGCAGGGCGGAACTTTGAAAGTCGTAATTCTGCCAAAGGGCAAAAATCATGAGTACAAAGTCTAATAATGCCACTCCCAAGCCGTACCAGCGGACGGTTTTACCCTCTTTATCGGGAATAAGAGGAATTGCGAGGGCTGCCACTAAAGGCAGGAAAATTATGGCTGATAACCAAGGAATTTCTATGGCATTCATCACTGTTGACAATGTTTTTTTGGTTTTGCTTTTGTTTACATTATATTAAGGAATCGTTACGTCTGTAAACGATTTCTTATGAAGATTTCCAATTTGGAGGACAGATAGTAATAAATACTTACTAAATTATGCCGCGAGTCCATTCTAAATGTAAATTTTTGCAACGTCAACAAAAAAACAGCGACTAATATCACTGTCTTTAGTTATAATGAGCAGCTTGAGGATAAATTGAATTTTTATCAAAGTTATCTCTGTTTCTTAGACAATACGGTTGACAATCATCCACACTTCTCCATCTGATCTTACGAAAGGGACAGAAATGGTCTTAAAGCCTGTGATGAAAGGTTTGTAGTAAACTTGCCAATACATGGGACTAAGTTCATCGGCGCAGGTTTTGAGGAGTTTAATTTCTTTTGCCAGTTCTCCAGCTAGTTCATTAACTCGTTCGGCATGAATTTGAGCAATTTTTTTGGCTTCTTCTAGCTGTTCTTGTTGTTGGGAGATGCGGATAGACATGGGCAAATACCGATTGAGATGGGCTTTCCTTTGTTGTATTTGCTTTTCTAGGTAATATATGGCATCGTCTATGCCTTTAAGTTCGGCGGACAGTTGGACGTTTTCTCTGGCTTGACGGCGGTAAGCTTCAACTATGGCTAGGGGTGAGTCGTTTTCACCGGATTCTACATGATGATTAGTCAGTGCAGTGCGTTCTTGTTGGAGTGATTGGATTTGAGATTTCAGTGCTGCTATTTCTGACTGGATTTTTTCCATATATTTATGATGAGTTGTTGATAATTAGAAGTTGTTAAATTTTCAATCATCTGGTCTATCTTCGGTGAATTGATCAATTGCCTCTACCATGCCTTCTGAATAGGGTTCAAGGACTGTGGAACAAGCATAAAGATCAGCAAGTGCTTGGGAAAATTCTTCAGAATTGGGATCAGTATTTTTGATGGCTTGAATTGCTTGAATTGCCTTCTCTAGCTGGGGTTGATATTCATTCAGAAATATTTCTAATCGTTCATAAGGATTTTTATAGAGTGATATCATTTACTTAATCTCCTTTCTAGTTTCGCAATATTTTGGCGACAATTTGCTACTGTTTTCTCCCAATGGGCTATTAAACCTTGATCTTGTCCTTCTGTTGGTTTCTCCTTTTCTTTGGCAATTTTTTCGAGATGTTCTTCTAAGGCTTGATGTTGTCCTTTTAGTTTTTTGCGGGTTTCCTGATTTTTACCCATAATTCTAATTTTAGTCTTCTCCTGACTAATTTAATTGTTATTAGTGCGATCGCCTGGTAATTCGGAGAAATCGCTATTTTTTTGAACAGACAGATTTCTCGTAACTTAGATTAAGTAGGAAGTATACTTGTCCCTTGCGGATCTAGGGGAAGCGATCGCACAATTGAGTCCATACCCATTGCCGTCCAGGTATTTGCCATCGCCGTTTCTACGAATTTGGTATGACTTGTATTAACTAAAGCTAAAAGTGTGGGACCTGCGCCACTAATTACCATGCCATAAGCACCAGCAGCAACAGCCGCCGCATTCACAGCATCATAACCAGGAATTAAGGATTGGCGATATGGTTGATGTAATTTATCTTGCAAAGCTGCTGTTAACCATTCTTCTCGATTAGTTGCTAAACCGCGCAATAATAAACCCAAATGAGAAATATTGAAAATTGCATCAGCACGACTGACTTCTGTGGGGACAACCTTTCGTGCTTCGGCGGTTGATAATTCAAAATTAGGAATTGCTACAACTGGAACTATATCTCGATGCCAGAGAATATCACAAATTTCCCAACCTTTTTTGCTGGTAGCAGCCAGACGACAGCCACCTAATAACGCTGGTACTACATTATCAGGATGTCCTTCCATGGCGATCGCTAATTCCATCACCTTTAACTCAGACAAAGGCGAACCCGCCAACTCATTAGCCGCAACTAACCCCCCGACAATAGCAGTCGCCGAACTACCTAAACCTCGCGCCAAAGGTACACCCAACTTAATTTCTATTTTCACCGCGGGTGGTGTTTGTTCTATATATTCATATAACTTGATAAAAGCCTGATATAAAAGATTACTCTCATCAGTTTGTACCTTTGCGGCTTCCAAACCAGAGACTTGAATAATTAACTCACCTGCATCAAGAACAGTAAACTTAAATTCGTTATACAGCTTTAAAGCTGCACCTATACAATCAAACCCCGGTCCCAAATTCGCCGTCGTCGCGGGAACTTTAACAGTAATGCTAGAAACTACAGACATTGAAGTTAATTTAAAATTCCAATATGAACTACCCCATTTTACTTCCTTATACCAAATTAAGATATGGAATAAGATATCAAGAATTATTAAACGCAGATGAACGCAAATAAACGCAGATAAATTCGGATGAATTGATGGATTTGATGATTCTGTGCAGCTTCACATAAAAATCACAATAACCTAAAGTCTTTGTCTGATTTTCATAAAAGCCGCACCCGTCACTAACGCCGCAAATTGTCCCCAATAACTGACGCTAGAGAAGGAACTACCACCCGCCATATTTAAACTCCCTATGCCATAAAATGACTGCTGGATAAACCACCAAAATAAATATAAAATAGCTGGAACTTCCACAGGGATATACAAAACCAATAAAGTCAAAACCGAATATATTTTTGCCTGGGGAAATTTGATCAGATATGCACCCAAAATAGATGTAATAGCTGCATTAGCACCGATAATTGGCATTGTTAAATCGGGGGATAAAATAATTTGGACTATGCCAGAAAAAAAGCCAGAAGTTAAATAAAGTAGTAAATACTGTTTATGTCCTAAAATACCTTCGACCGTTTTCCCAAATACCCATAAAAACAGCATATTTCCTAAGATTTGGCTAAAACTACCATGCAGAAACAGCGATACAGGTAAAGAAAGTAACCGCCAAAATACAATTACCCACGCCGCAGAATTGTAAAAAAAAGCGTTAGCAATTGCAATATTTATTTGAGATGGAATAATTCCCCAATTATTAATTAAATCTCCTAATTCATTACTCCATTCTAATTTGATTTCCCAGAAAAATATGACTATATTAATCCCAATTAACCAATAATTAATAATAGGCTTTTGCCAACTGCGAATATTATCATCTATAGGAATCATCTTGATTTTAACATTTGAGCTACTGATTTTTAACCACTAATTAATATTTTTCCCTATCTCCTCATTTTTGTATGGGAAGATTATCATAAATGTAACACAATAGTCAAATAGGCTCAGGAAATGCTAGGAAACACCCTTGTAGGCAGATACCAAATCACCAATTACCTGGGAGGTGGCGGATTTGGTGAAACTTATGTTGCTAATGATACTCAATTACCAGGCTCTCCTCAGTGTGTAGTTAAGAAACTCAAACCTCAGTCTACGGATATTGCCACTTTAGAAATAGCTCGGAGGTTATTTGATACAGAAGCTCAAGTTTTATACAAATTAGGAAATCACGATCGCATTCCCCAACTTTTAGCTTACTTTGAGGAAAATGCCGAATTTTATCTGGTTCAAGAACTGATTATTGGTAATGATCTCAGTCAAGAATTAAAATCCGGTGTCATCTTCACTCAAAATCAGGTAATTTCTCTATTACAAGAAATTTTAGTATGGTATAATCTAGGAAATACACAATATAATTTACAAAAATATCAAGAAGCGATCGCCTCCTATAATAAAGCCATCCGTTATCAACCCAATCATTATCAAAGTTGGTACAGCAAAGGCAATGCCTTGTTAAATTTGCAACAATACCCACAGGCGATCGCCTCCTACGACAAAGCCATAGAATATAAACCAGACTACCAACAAGCCATAGAAGCCCGCACCAAAGCCCAAAATACTCCAAAATTCCCCATCAAACTCTAATTCCCCTCAACTCCTTCTCTCTGCGCCTCTGCGTGATAAAAAAATCATCCCATTAACTCAGCAACACCCTGAGACATTGCCAAAATCCAGTAAAATCTAGAATATTATCTCAAAGAAATCTCAAGCCCTTGCAACTTGAGTCAAAATTATGGACGTATTAGAACTAAAACGCGAAATCGAAACATTGTCTAGCCGCCTGGGTAAAACCCAGGACTATCTTTGACGTACCCGCACTCAAAGCTAAAATTCACGACTTAGAACAAATTTCCGCCCAAACAGAATTTTGGGAAGACCAAAACCAGGCACAAAATACCCTGCAAGAACTTAATGATCTAAAATCCCATTTAGATCAATATTACAAGTGGCACACCAACTTAGACGATACCAGGGCAGTTGTTGAGTTATTGGAACTAGAAACCGACACAGCATTATTGCAAGAAGCGGAATCTACCATTACCAAACTCAACCATGAACTAGACCAATGGGAACTACAACAACTCCTTTCCGGCACTTACGACGACAAAGGCGCAGTCCTGACAATTAACGCCGGTGCTGGTGGCACAGACGCACAAGACTGGGCATTTATGCTCATGCGAATGTATACCCGGTGGGCAGAAGATCATGGTTATAAAGTCACCCTAGCGGAAGAATCAGAAGGTGACGAAGCCGGCATTAAATCCGCCACCCTAGAAATTACCGGACGTTATGCCTATGGTTACTTACGTTCCGAAATGGGGACTCACCGTCTCGTCAGAATTTCTCCCTTCAACGCTAACGGCAAACGGCAAACCAGCTTTGCTGGCATCGAAGTCATGCCGCAAATAGATAACACCGTCAAACTAGACATCCCAGAGAAAGATTTAGACATTAGCACCACCCGTTCTGGCGGCAAAGGTGGGCAAAACGTCAACAAAGTAGAAACCGCAGTCCGCATAGTTCACCTCCCCACCGGTCTAGCAGTCCGGTGTACAGAAGAACGTTCCCAACTGCAAAACAAAGAAAAAGCGCTCGCCCGTCTCAAAGCCAAGTTGTTAGTTATTGCCAAAGAACAACGCGCCCAAGAAATTGCCGAAATTCGCGGCGATATGGTCGAAGCTTCCTGGGGTAATCAAATCCGCAACTATGTATTTCATCCTTATCAAATGGTGAAAGACCTCCGCACCAACATCGAAACCACAGCCATTACAGATGTCATGAATGGTGAACTTGATATGTTCATTCAAGCCTATCTTAGACAAGAAAACCAGATAGTTGATGCGTAATCACCAGATCCCCGACTTCTTAGAGAAGTCGGGGATCTTTGTCTTTGCTATATTTCTCTGACACAGGTTACAGTAAGAAAAGAGATGATAATGAATTAATTATGGAAAAGTCCCCTGCCAAAGAACCCCAGCCTAGCTATGTCAAACTCGCCATGCGAAACATGGTTAGAAAAGGCGGCACTTCCCTCAAACACTTTGCGTTAACTGCCGTAGGACTGTTATCTGTCCTCGTGGGTTTGGCATATCTTACTCGCTAAGAGAGGAAAACTTGTGCCGCTACAGGTTGAATTATATTTAGAAAATTGCTTTGATGACTCTTCCCCAATTCCTCTCGAAACTTGGGAAAACTGGTTTTGGCAATGGTTGGAAATTCTTGAGGATTACTTGCCAACTGCACCTAGTTATGAAATCAGTTTGCGTTTGACAACCGACACAGAAATTCAAACCCTTAATTCCCAATATCGCCAACAAGATAAACCTACAGATGTCTTAGCCTTTGCATCTCTAGAAGCAGATTTACCACAAAGCGAAGAAATGCTGGATGCCATGCCCTTGTATCTAGGTGACATAATTGTCTCTATAGATACAGCACAGCGTCAGGCACAACAGCAGGAACATAGTTTGTCTACAGAGTTGGCTTGGTTAACGGCTCATGGTTTACTACACTTGTTAGGTTGGGATCATCCTGACGAAGAGAGTTTGATAGTAATGTTAAACGAGCAAGTTGTATTACTGAAGAAAATAGGTATTATTATTAACTTGGAGTTTGAGTAGGGAGTAGGGGAGGTAGGGGGGGTAGGGGAGGTAGGGGAGGGAAGAACAGAAGTTTTTTCCGATCATTACCCGTCAAAATAAATTTGACGAACTACTAGGT
>NZ_JADEWA010000221.1:0-8650 GCF_015207865.1 Dolichospermum sp. LEGE 00246 | reverse complement strand
GGGTTGGGGAGGGAAGAACAGAGGTTTTTTCCGATCATTACCCGTCAAAATAAATTTGATGAACTACTAGATATGTTTGAACCGGATTTATATAGATTTGTAAGGGTTTGGCAGTGTTAAACCCTTGCATAAAAAGACCACAGAAATATTGTACATGGATTGGATTACTCTCCTGCGATCGCTACAATCTGACTTCCTGAAAAGGTTAACATCTGGTTGTCTACTTCATTGTCAAATAGAAGGTCAACATAGTGAATTAACTATTATTTCTGGTGAGAGATTAAAAGCATTACGGGAATTTTGCTGGTTAATGGCGGAAAAATATAAACGCACTTCTCCAGTCCGTGATGTTTTTATTAATAATCTTAAAGGTAAATTAGGCGAGGAAGTTGTTAAGGAAAGATTAGCTAATTTTATTACGGAAGTAGATTATGAAAAACGCTTTGGTGGTGATGGTAAAAGTGATTTTACACTCACTGCTAATTCTGCCATTGGCGTTGAAGTCAAATCTCGGCACGGTAGTATTGATAGAGTGAGATGGTCAGTTAGTGCCGAAGAAGTGGAAAAAAATGCAGTAATTGTCTGTATTTTGATTCAAGAAGAAGTCAATGAAGCACAATCTGCATATCATCTTTTTTTAGCTGGATTTCTACCCACGCAAATGATTAAATTGAAAACTGGGAAAATTTCCTTTGGGATTAATCAATTATTGTATGGTGGTGGTCTATTTTCCTATTTAGAACAATTTCCAATTTCAGCAAATTCTTATCCATCTAATTTATCTCAAAGTCAAATAATTAAACCCCAATCTACACCTGTTGATTTAACTATTTTTTATTTAAATCTTGGTGATGAATATTTCCAAAAAGGCGAGTATGCAGCAGCAATTAATAGTTATAATCAAGCCTTACTGTTTAATAATAGTGATGCTGACATTTATTATAAACTAGGCTTAGTTAATTATCAATTAGGCGAGTATCACACAGCAATTACTAACTATAGTCAGGCAATAAATATTAATATTAATCATCTGCAAGCATATCATCAAATAGGTTTGACACATTATCAAATAGGGAATTATCAAATAGCTATAGAAGCTTATACCCAAGCGATTATAATTAATCCCCATATTGCGATTAATTATAAAAATCGTGCTGATGTTCGCTCTCATATTGGTGATACTCAAGGAGCAATTGAAGATTATAATCAAGCAATTAAGCTGAATCCTGATTATATTACCACACAGAAAGATAGACAAATATCTCGTTACCTATTAGATGATCAACAGAAATCACAGCCAGTAATTAATATTGATTTTGATGATGCTATTGGGTATAAAAATCGTGGATATGATCGGTTTGAATTAGGAGATTATGAAGGAGCAATTGCTGACTATACCCAAGCCATTCAAATTAATCCTGATGATATTGATACTTATTATTGTCGGGGTAATGCTCATTTCGATTTAGGAAAATATGCAGCAGCAATCACCGATTATACTCAAGTAGTGAAAATGAACTCTCACTATATCAATGCTTATTATAACCGAGGAAACGCCCTATTAGAAATTGCAGACAAACAAGGAGCAGTAGCAGATTTTCATAAAGCCGCAGATTTATATTGGCAAGAAGGAAAATTAGCAGAATATCAAGATATAAAAGCTAGAATAATAGAATTAGAAATAGAAGCATCTTTAGATATTTTAAATTTTTAATCCCAATTTCATGAAGTCGGGGATCTCAACCTCTCGATATTTACAAAAATATCACTCAATCTCTTAATTGAGTCGCGCAAAAAAGAAGATGCGGGGGTTGACAATTGATTTTAAATTTGTTATCATAAAATTGATGAGGAAGAACTATCATAAAATAATTATAGTTGGAAGGAAACCCAACACATAATTTTTGCCGTTACAAAAAATGTAACCAGGTTCGATATAAGTTTAAGGTATGCTAACCTACTTAGAGATTAGAGGATGTTTGAAAAGTATCAGAATTAATCGAGATTCCCCCAACCCTCGGATGCTTTGCTACGGTGTAAGTAGGTGAGCGTTAAAAATTGTCGTTGGGGGAAGGCAGGGGGAAAGAGTTTGGGTAATTTATTTTTTGGTGTTCCCTTATTCCTCCTTTGTGGGAGACGCTATGGGAGATTATAGAGATTAAAAGATTGGGCGGATTAGGTTGTTTGCTATGATAAAAGTTACTAAAATCTGTGAAATCAGCGCAATCCGTCTAATCCGTGATTCAGACCCTTTTCCCCTCGTAATGCTTATGATCCGCAATTCTAACCTACTTACTTAGTTTCCATCCAATTATCCCCTGCATGAATATCAACAACTAAAGGCACAGATAAAGAAACAGCATTTTCCATCACCGACTTAATTTGTGGTTGTAATTCTTCCCATTCTTGGGGAGGAACTTCAAACACTAATTCATCATGAACTTGCAACAACAACCGCGCCTGATATTTCTTCAGAACTTCATGCAATTGCACCATTGCTATTTTGATAATATCTGCACTAGAACCTTGAATTGGTGCATTAGCAGCAGAACGGAGTAACCCAGCATCATATTGACCTAAATTCTTTAATTTCTGTAAATTAATATCTTCCAACTTACTACCTTTTAACTGCCGTAAACTATTACTAGTAAACTCAAAATAACGTCGTCTACCCAAAATAGTTTCCACATAACCATAGGCGATCGCTTCCTTTTTCACCTTCTCCAAATATGCAAAAACATTGGCATATCTTTCATTAAATCGCTCAATAAATAACTTCGCATCTATCGGATTTATCCCCGTTTCTCTAGCGAATTTTTGCGCTCCCATCCCATAAATTACTCCGAAATTAATCGTCTTTGCAAAACGCCGTTCATCTGAAGAAATATCTTCTTTCTCAAAGACTAATTTTGCCGTCACAGTATGAATATCTTCATTTTGCTGATAAGCTTGAATTAACACAGGTTCTTGACTCAAATGCGCCAAAATCCTTAACTCAATTTGTGAGTAATCAGCAGCTACCATTAACCAACCTGATTCCGGTAAAAAAGCTTTTCTAATTTGGCGGCTAAAAGCAGTGCGAATCGGGATATTTTGTAAATTGGGATGAGAAGAAGATAACCTACCTGTAGAAGTTGCAGTTTGGTTAAAATCAGTATGTAATCTTTGACTTTTGGGATGTACCAAAGCTGGTAAAGCATCTACATAGGTAGATTTTAATTTTGACAAAGTCCGATTTTCAATAATGGCTTCCACAAATCCAGTATTATCAACTTCTTGGAGTTTTTCTAAAGTTGCTGCGTCTGTAGAATAACCAGTTTGAATTTTGCGAGAATATTTGGTACTCAAGCCTAATTTATCGAAAAGAATATGACTCAATTGTTTAGGAGAACCTAAGTTAAATTTTTCTCCAGCAATTTCAGTAGCTATTATTTCTAACTTGGCTAATTCTATTTCTAATTGCTGTGAAAGTTCTTGCAGATAATCTGAATTAATCCGAACTCCTGTATACTCAACTTCCGCTAAAACTTCCTCTAATGGTTGTTCAACTTCATTTAATAGTTTATATAAAGTTGGAGTTTCTACTAACTTTTCCCGTAATTTTGAGACTAATGCAAATGTAGAATAAACATCCATTCCGCAATAATCAGCAACCGCAGCAATACTAATATCAGCAATAGTCTTTCCTTTAGGAACTAAATCTCCATAGCTTTTCGCACTCAATCCCAAATATCGCAAAGATAAATCACTTAAATTATGACTACTATCGGGATTAATCAAATAACTGGCTAACATCGTATCAAAAACCACTCCAGCTAAATTAATTCCTTGACACCGCAGAATTAAGCGATCAAATTTAGCATTTTGTAAAGCCTTGGGATAATCAGCACTTTCCAAAATCGGACGCAGTGCTTCTAATACTAAATCTCGACTTAAATTATCGCCGATTTTATGACCAATGGGAATATAAGCAAGTTCATCTGATTCCGTTCCCCAACAGCAACCAATTCCCACCAAATCCGCATCTCGTGGTTCTAAAGCAGTAGTTTCTGTATCCCAAGCAACGGGGTTTTCTGGATTTGTGAATTTTCTTAAAAGTTTTACCAATTCTGTTAATTTAGCTTCTGTATTAATAATGCGTGGTTGAATTGGTGAAGCATTTTTTTTTATTTCTTGTGCTGTATCGTCTGCACTAAAAAACCACAAATCATCATCTGTTTCTGCTGTGATTTCCGCTACCTTATTTTCTACAACTTCTCCGCCAAATTTTTGTTGTATTTCATTAATTGTCTCTAAAAATCTTTTAAACTCTAATTTCTCTAAAATCGGAATCAGCAAGTTATTATCAAAACCTGTTAATTGACAATCTTCTAAATCAACTTCTAGAGGAACATCACAAACTATCTTAGCTAAATAACGAGATTTTTCTGCGTCTTCTTTACCAGTAATTAGTTTTTTCTGAGTTGCACCTTTAATATCATCTATAGCTGCATAAATTTCTTCCAGAGAATTATAAGTATTTAATAATTGAACTGCTGTTTTTTCCCCAATTCCTTTAACTCCGGGAATATTATCTGATTTGTCACCACATAAGGCTTTAAAATCAACAATTTGTGTAGGTAATACTCCTAATTTCTCTTTTACTTCTTCGGCTCTAAATTCAGCAATACTATTTGTAGAACGTTTTAATGCTTCCGGAGTGAAGTTTAAAACAGTAATTTCTTTATCAGCATCAATTAGTTGAAATAAATCCCTATCCCCGGAAAGTATTTTAACTCGATATCCAGAGGTGGCAGCTTTTTGTGCCAATGTTCCTAGTACATCATCTGCTTCATAACCAGGTGCAGTGAGTATGGGTAAATTCAAGCTTTGTAATAACTCATAGAGGTTTTCTAAGTCGGGAATAAAGTCTTCTGGAGTTTCCGCACGTCCAGCCTTGTAAGTATCATCAGCTTCATGACGGAAAGTAGGTAAAGCCAAATCAAAAGCTACAGCTATAGCTTGCGGCTGTTGTGTGGCTATTACCTCTAGCAAACATTTAATAAAACCGAAACAAACACTGGTGGGGATACCAGCTTTTGTGCGAAGTCCTCCGTCTCTACCTTTAGCAAAAGCAAAGTAGGAACGAAAAGCTAGAGAATGTCCATCTACAAGGATGAATATGGGTTTGTTGATCACGGAAGAATTAAAAGTCAACTGCTTAACCAAATTAGAAACTTATTACATTCTAATTTTTTTTCTCCAGATTTAATATGCAACATAGTAGTCTATCAACCCGAAAATGACGGGTGAAGGCAAGCAGGGGGAGGAGGGAAGAACAGAAGTTTTTTGGCGTTGCTGAATCGAGGTATGAAATTTCCAAATTGAACCTTTAAAAATCAAACCTCAGTGCGTCTACTCTTCGAGATCACGAAGCGTGATTGCGCCTTTGCGTGAGACTAAAATTCATACCCTTAATCAGCAACGCCCAAAAAATAAATTACCCAATTTTGTGGGATGGGCATCCTGCCTGTCCTTGGTAATTAGCGGGCAATTCGTCCCGCACCACAAGAAACTTTTGGGGATTTTTTTAATTGGAAGTCCCTTTGTACGATAAAAAAAATAAATTACCCAATTTTTTGGGATGGGCAGGATGCCCGTCCTTGATGATTAGCGGGCTTTCCGATCCGAATAACCTACAAATCAAGACTTTTTTCAATTTGGACAAGGTATTGTTACACAGATTGGTTTTATTGTGTTCACCTACCTATGACAAATTAGTATTTAAAATGGTGGTAATTCTAAGGGAATATTACCCAAAAGTCCTTTCCGAAAATCGGTGATCATTTGTCTGGCAGCACGTTCTACATCACCTTTATAACGATGTTCTGCTAAAACTTGTAAGTAGTCTTCTCCTGTGTGGATGATGGAATCTATCTCATACCGTGACAGTAATGGATGTGGTGGTAATAAATGAGAATGTGTTTCTTGAAGCTCGTTAAGTATATCTACGAATGCTGCGCCGATGAGTTGATTGTCATAAGCTGCTTCACCAATATCGTCACAAATAGCTAATTTGACGGCTGCGGCTTGGCTGTCCAGTCTGGCAGGAATGACACCAGGGGCATCCAGTAATTGTAATTGATCAGAAATTCTTACCCACCGCAGTTGCCTGGTAACACCGGGACGGGCAGCGCTTTCTACGACTCGTTTTCCTATCAACCTGTTAATTAAGGCTGATTTACCGACATTGGGAAAACCAATGACGACAGCCCGGACGGGACGGGGTAACATTCCTCTATCTGTGCGGCGTTGGTTAAGTTCAATACCTGCTGCTTGGGCGGCTTTGGCTATGGCGGTGACACCTTGACCATGTTGGGCGTTGGTAAAATATGGAACTTCGCCTTGATTTTTAAACCACTCTATCCAGCGCGATCGCACTTGTGGCAAAATCATATCTACCCGGTTGAGTACCAATATCCTGGCTTTTGTCCCCACCCATTCATTCATTTGGGGGTGATTTGTAGTTATAGGAATACGGGCATCTCTTACTTCTAAAACCACATCAACCCGTTTTAGCTGTTCTTTGAGATTTTTTTCAGCTTTGGCAATGTGTCCGGGATACCATTGAATCAAATTTAATTTGTAATTTTGTGTGATTGACATTTATTGTTTGTTAGTTGTCATTGGTCATTGATCATAATATTTGCCTGTTCCCTGTTGCCTGTTTCCTCTTGATGAGATTGATGTAAAATTAAACGGTTGCCGTCGGGGTCGTAGGCATAAATTTCTTGTCCGTGAGAAGCTATAGAAATGTCTCTTTGTGAGGTACAGCCTAAAGATGTCAGGTGAGATATGGCAGTTTCTAAATTATTCACTTCCAAACATAAACTGAGCGGACTTTGGGAATTAACGACAAATTCTGACTCATTTGTTGATTTAGGTTTAAAAATACCTAACTTTAAACCAGCAATATGAAACTCAGCATAGATATGGGGAATAAGTTTTTTTGGTTTTTGTTCTAGTAATTGAGTATAAAAGCTGACTATATTATCAAAATTAACTGTGGCTATGGTGACTATGACACTATTATATTGCATATTTATTTTTACCATAGATTTGTCACAAGAGCGCAGTTAATTCATTCTTACAGCAGAATTCACCAAGTCGGGGGTGTAAATAAGTAATTGGACAAAAATATTTACAGTCATTGCGAGGGAAGGGAAGCAATCACAACCCTGGCGATTGCTTCATTTCACTTCGTTCCCTATGGCTAAAATCAGGTTAGAATTGCGGATTATATGCATTACGCGGGGAAAAAGGTCTGAATCACGGATTAGACGGATTGCGCTGATTTCACGGATTTTAGTAACTTTTATCTTACCTTGCCATGATCCGGATCATGGCGAGGCGATTAGCATAAAATTTTACCCCTCAAAACTTTTAAAACATCCTCTTAGGCATGAACCATTAAATATTGTCCATTACCGTTGTATTCACCATCGCAACTGGCGAAATTAGCACCTAACCAAATTAAATAAAATCTCCAGATGCGACGAAATTTGGCATAGTTAATACCGTAGTCCAAATCTTTTGCTATTGCTTGAGAATCATCAAAGTTTTTTAACCAACTAGCAAAAGTTTGGGAATAATTAGAACCATTAAGATACCATTTATCAATAGTTTTCAGGTCTTGATTATGGCTGGGAATCGCATCATATTTCCAGTAACGACCATGAGGGAAAATGTATTTGTGAGTGAAAACGCTGGATATATTATTGGGGGTGCGGACTGTAATAATATGAATGAAAATTTTGCCGTTATCTTTGAGAAAAGATGCCAGTTTTCTGAAAGCTTTTGTTAAATTACCTACATGACAAAAAACACCAATTGAGAGGATTTTGTCAAATTTTGTTTCAAATTGGGCATCGTTTAAATCTCCTTCATAGAGAGTAAAACGACCGGAACTAAGGTAACTTTCGGGATCTTGCATTTTCTGACGCATATATTCACATTGGTGGTGACTCAAGTTAATTCCTGTGAATTTGACATTGGGAAATTTGGCAAGAATATAATTAGCTACACAGCCCCAACCACAGCCAAAATCTAAAATATGATCACCATCTTTGATTTCTAATTTGTCAATGACATCATCAATCATTTGCATTTGTGATTCTTCAAGATTGGTTGCTCCTTTTTCCCACAATCCCATGCTATATTTAGGATAAATGAGTTTTCCATCACCTAACATGGGATTCAGCATAGCTTGAGGTAAGTCGTACTGAATCTTCATTAATTCCTGCGAACCTTCGGCGGTATGGTCTGTTTCTGTTAATACCCATTCGTAGGGTGCAAGCAGGGATGGAAAATATTTAAAAAAGATGGGCATACAACTATCAAAAAGCGATCGCAACACAGCATCCGGTACTTCTAATCCATTGATATAAGACTCGGCTATTGCCATTTGCACTAGGTTAACTGTACCAACTGCAAGACGGGTTGCTTTGTAAGCAATTGGACTTTTAGTATGCACATCTCCCACGAGGGGAAGATGTTTTTCAATATTTTGTAAAATTGTTAATGAATTCATATTTATTTTGGGGTGTAAAACTGCCACTATTCTATATCAATAAACCCAAGTCAAAATATCATTAAATAATAGATATTCCTT
>NZ_JADEWA010000220.1:0-8665 GCF_015207865.1 Dolichospermum sp. LEGE 00246 | reverse complement strand
TTGTGTATAAGAGACAGCCCCCACTCTCACCTCTATGCCCCCAAAAGTCTCATCGTCATCAACCAATAATAGCTTACCAACGCTCGTGTCTAAAGATAGGGAACTTTCCTGGCAGATTGCCTCTAATCTATTTGTTAGTTTTAAGTATGCTTGGGCTGGAATTACCTACGCTTTTCAGACTCAAAGGAATTTTCGCATTCATGTAGCTGTCTGCGCTTTAGCTATTGGATTAAGCGTATTTTTGCAGTTAGAAACAGTGCAAATATCTATAATTGCTATTACCAGTGGTTTAGTTTTAACTCTAGAGTTAGTGAATACTGCTATTGAGTCAATTGTAGATTTAACGGTCAAACAGTCTTATCATGAGTTGGCAAAAGTTGCTAAAGACTGTGCTGCTGGTGCTGTACTTGTTTCTGCTTTAGTAGCACTATTGGTTGCTTCTACATTAATATTTCCTCCTCTAGCAACATTAATTCTGTCTACTTTCTAAATGGTAGATTGTGAACAGTAGAGACGTTTTCAGGGAACATCTTTGATATTTTTAAATAAAATTAGGTAAAAATTGTGATATTAGTCATTGATAATTACGATAGTTTTACGTATAATCTAGTACAATACTTGGGGGAATTAGCAGTAGATTTCCCAGTTGCTAAAGACCTACAAGTCGTGCGAAACGATAAGATTACTATAGATGAAATTAGGGCATTGAACCCCGACGCAGTGGTGATTTCCCCTGGACCTGGTCGTCCAGATGATGCGGGAGTTTCCCTCAGTGCGATCGCCCAATTAGGAGATAAACTACCGATTTTAGGCGTGTGCTTAGGACATCAAAGTATTGGTCAGGTTTTCGGTGGTAAAATTGTCTCCGCCCCAGAATTGATGCACGGAAAAACCTCTCAGGTTTCCCACACAGGCATAGGAATTTTTCAAGGTTTAGAAAATCCTTTAACCGCTACCAGATATCATAGTTTAGTGATTGAACGGGAAACTTGCCCGGAAGTATTGGAAATTACAGCTTGGGTAGAAGATGGCACAATTATGGGCGTGAGACATCGGCAATATCCTCACATTCAAGGAGTCCAATTTCATCCAGAGAGTGTCCTAACTGCCTTGGGTAAGGAATTGCTGAGAAATTTTTTGCGAACTTTGTAAGGCAGTATTCTTATGAAACGACGACAATTGATAGGCTATGCTGGAGCAGGTTTAATAACGGCTATAGTTACTAATTTAGGTGATCAAGTTCCAGTAAATGCCCAATCTAGTGGTGTATCAATTCAGTGGTTAGGTCATACCTGCTTTTTATTGACCAATGGTAAGGTCAAAATTTTGATTAATCCCTTTAGCAATTTGGGTTGTACAGCTAAATATCGTCTCCCAAATGTTGCATCAGATTTGGTATTAATTAGTAGTCAATTATTGGATGAAGGGGCAATAGATAAAATACCAGGAAATCCCAAATTAGTTTATAAACCGGGTGTCTATGAGTTTCGGGGCGTTAAATTTCAGGGAATTACCACAGACCATGATCGTAAGGGTGGAAAACAATTTGGGCAAAATATAGCCTGGAAATTAAACCAAGGTGGCATTAATCTGCTACATTTGGGGGGTTCTGCTGCACCGATTACCCTAGAACAAAAAATTCTCATGGGTCGTCCTGATGTATTATTTATTCCCGTTGGCGGCAGTGATAAAGCGTATAATCATCAAGAAGCAAAACAGGCAATTGATGTCTTAAATCCTAAGTTAGTTATTCCTACCCATTATCGGACTCAAGCTGCTGAAAGTGGCAAGTGCGACATTACTCCAGTAGATGATTTTCTAACTTTGATGCAGAGTGTGAATATTAATGTCCGCCGCAGTAACAATGATTCTGTATTAGTTAATTCTCAGAGTTTGCCAGAAAAAACGGAAGTTCAACTTTTGAGTTACAAGTTTTGATTCCTTAAGGCGTTGCTGAATCGAGGTATGAAATTTCCAAATTGAACCTTTAAAAATCAAACCTCAGTGCGTCTACTCTTCGAGATCACGAAGCGTCTTTGCGCCTTTGCGTGAGACTAAAATTCATACCCTTAATCAGCAACGCCCTTAATTTATTGTAAGTTGGGTTGGCACAAGGAAACCCAACAAATTTCCAACTAAAATTAAGTGAAAAGATGACTTGGTATGGAGCAGATGCAATGATGAGAGTTTGGCTTATATGTTTTTTTATTCTGTTTGCTTTGGCGGAATTTTTTAAGTGGTTACGAGGTTTTTCTGTTCCTGTTCCGTTACCAATATATATTTTAGGTGGGGTATTTTTAGCAGTTGCCTCTAATTATGATAAAATATTTGGCTATTATGTCAGTAATGCTAGTGTAATTACACCTGTGGAAATATCCCAAGAAGTACCTAAGTTAGCATCACCAGTAAACTCAACTCCAATTTCTGAATTAATACCTAGCGCTGTACCTAAATCCGATGTTCAAGAATCTGCCAACAATTGAGTTGCTATATAGGGGGAGTCAGGAGGTAGGGGCGCAGGGACTGCGCCCAGTCAGGAGTATGGCTAACGCCACGCTGCGCTATCAGGAGTCAGAAAGAAGAAGAAAGAAGAATAAAATTGTTACCGGACTGTAGTCTGCGTCAGTACAATATGTGGATATTGCATCAGAAAATAAATAACTTTGTAAATATAACCCGCATAAAACATAAGATTTTTGTTAAACTTACTGGAAAATTAGAAGTTGAGTAGCTTTTAAGACAGAAAAAAAAAGTAGCAAATACTACGAATTGTATTGAATGAAGACAAATATCGTAGACACAGAGGAATGAAAATAAGTGTTCAGAAAATTGACCATCATTGGGTGTTTAACTCTATTTCTACTGGTAGGGTTGTTAACAGGAAATGCTTGGGCAGAAACCTCAGCAACCGTGCCTAGTCCGGATACAGGTGACACAGCATTTATGCTGATTTCCTCAGCTTTAGTATTGCTAATGACACCGGGATTAGCATTCTTTTATGGTGGGTTTGTGCGATCGCACAATATTCTCAACACATTGATGATGAGTTTTGTGTTGATGGCGATTGTGGGAGTCACCTGGGTTCTTTGGGGTTATAGTCTTTCCTTTGCCCCTGGTTTACCCTTCATTGGTGGTTTACAGTGGCTAGGGTTAAATGGTGTTGGTGTAGAAACCACAGGTTATCTGCAAGGTTCAGCCCCTGCGGAGGTAGTTTCCTATGCGGGGACAATTCCCCACCAAGCATTCATGATCTATCAAGCCATGTTTGCAATTATCACCCCAGCCTTAATTTCGGGAGCGATCGCCGAACGCATGAGTTTCCGTGCCTATTGCCTATTTGTAGTTCTGTGGTCAACCTTTATCTACACACCCCTAGCACACATGGTTTGGGCAAAGGGAGGATTCTTAGGTTTATACGGCGGCATCGGCGCTCTAGACTTTGCTGGTGGTACAGTAGTGCATATTAGTTCCGGTATTTCGGCACTGGTAGCCGCAATTGTCCTCGGCCCGAGAAAAAACTATCCAGATCGTCTTAGCCCTCCCCATAACGTCCCCTTTATTTTGTTGGGTGCCGGCTTACTTTGGTTTGGTTGGTTTGGCTTTAATGCTGGTAGCGCCTTATCCGCTGGCACGGTAGCCACAGTCGCCTTTGTTGCTACTAATACATCCGCTGCCGCCGGGGCGTTGATGTGGTTGATTCTAGAAGCTACATTACGGGGAAAACCCACCGCAGTTGGCGCAGCCACAGGTGCAGTCGCCGGTTTAGTGGGAATCACCCCAGGGGCAGGATTTGTCACCCCTGTAGCCGCAATTTTAACTGGTTTCATTACCTCCGTCGTCTGCTTCTATGCTGTCAGTTTCAAGCACAAATTGCGGGTTGATGATGCTCTAGATACCTATCCTGTACATGGTGTTGGAGGTACTATCGGGGCGATTCTAACAGCTATCTTTGCCACAACTGAAGTAAATAGCGGAGGTAAAGATGGGGTGCTGCGCGGTAACTTCGGTGAATTGTTTGTGGAACTAGCAGCGATCGCCATAGCCTATATTATTGCTGGTGTAGGAACTTGGATCATTCTGAAAATTATTGCTGCTACAGTTGGTTTACGAGTCCCAGATCAAACCGAAGATCAAGGCTTGGATATCAACGAACATGGGGAAGAAGGTTATAACTCCGAATTTGCAGATCGGATTTCTAACAAGTAAAAGGCAGGGAAGTAGGGGAGAATATTTTTCTTCCCACTGACAACTGACAACTGACAACGAACAACTGACAACGAACAACTGACAACGAACAACTGACAACGAACAACTAACAACCAAACTCAATACTCGTAATGTTTTTTTCGTCGTGTCTAATCGTGTAAAAACTTTTCCCATCTGGGGACTATTCGCACTGTTAACTAATATTATCCTAATGTTAGCGGTCGTCTTATTGATTTGGCGACAGCAAAAGCTAACCCCTGTGTTAGCAACCACAGCTATTCTAGATCCCCCAGAACCAGTTAACCTGAACTGGAAAAATCAATATGTAGCACCAGAATTAGGACCCCGTCATCAACTCAGTTATCCCCAATGGTTGGATATTCTCAAGCAAGAAGCTAAAATAACTGCTAGGAAAAATCCCCAGCGATTAACCATACTAGCGGGAGATTCTCTGAGTTTATGGTTTCCACCGGAGTTATTACCTGAGGATAGAAGCTGGCTAAATCAGGGCATATCCGGGGAAGTTAGCAATGGATTATTGCAAAGATTAGATTTTTTTGATCGCACCAAACCGGAAAATATTTTCATTATGGTGGGCATTAATGATCTAATTCGCGGGTTAGATGATCAGGAAATATTAGCTAATTATCAGCAAATTATCAGTTATTTGCGAAGAAAACACCCCCAAACAGAAATTGTCGTTCAGTCAATTTTGCCCCATGGTGGGGAGGGGATAACTTGGGAAGGAAAAGAAAAACTCCTAGCAATTCCCAATCCTCGGATTCGTAATTTGAATCAGGAACTGAATAATCTCGCTACTGAAAAAGGGGTGAAATATCTGAATTTACATCCCTTATTCACCGATAAACAAGGTAATCTTCGGTCAGATTTTACCACCGATGGTTTGCATCTGAGTCCCCCAGGTTATCTAGTTTGGCGGACTGCCTTACAGATGTATACTAACCAACAAATAACATCCCAAGCAACTAAACCTAAAAATATCAACTCAAAAACTAGGATATAAATCCAAATTTTCCATCTAAATCACCTCGAAACACGAGAAAATCAAAGATAGTAATTATTAGTGGTCAATCTAAAATGGATACAAAAGCTTTTAAACGTAGCCTCCAACATTCAACCAATTACAACCGTAAAGGCTTTGGTCATCAAGAGGAAGTCGCTACCAAGTTACAATCTGAGTTTCAGAGTAACTTAATTCAGGAAATCCGCGATCGCAACTACACCATCAAACGTGGTAATGTCACCATCCAACTAGCACAAGCATTTGGTTTTTGTTGGGGTGTAGAAAGGGCTGTAGCTATGGCTTATGAAACCCGGCAACATTTTCCCACAGAACAGATTTGGATTACCAACGAAATTATTCACAATCCATCTGTGAATAAACGAATGGAAGAAATGCAAGTAGAATTTATTCCCGTTATTGACAAACTGAAAGACTTTTCTGTTGTTAATAGTGGTGACGTAGTAATTTTACCAGCCTTTGGTGCAAGTGTTCAAGAAATGCAAATATTGCATGATAAAGGTTGCCAAATTGTTGATACTACCTGCCCTTGGGTATCCAGAGTATGGAACACCGTAGAAAAGCACAAAAAAGGTGATTATACTTCAATTATTCACGGAAAATACAAGCATGAAGAAACAGTCGCTACCAGTTCCTTTGCTGGGAAATATTTGATTGTTTTAAACATAAAAGAAGCAGAATATGTCATTAATTATATTCTCAACGGTGGCGATCGTGAAGAATTTTTAGCCAAATTTTCCAAAGCCTGTTCAGCAGGATTTGACCCTGATCAAGACTTACAACGAGTAGGAATTGCTAACCAAACAACCATGCTCAAAGGTGAAACCGAACAAATCGGTAAAATGCTGGAGCATACAATGATGCAGAAATATGGACCAACAGAATTGAATCAGCATTTTCAAAATTTCAATACCATCTGTGATGCCACTCAAGAACGTCAAGATGCTATGTTAGAATTAGTCGAAGAAAATGTAGATTTAATCATAGTTATTGGTGGGTTTAACTCATCCAATACTACTCAACTACAACAAATTGCCTTTGATCGAGGTATTCCCTCCTATCACATTGATTGTGGAGAACGGATTCAATCAATTCATAACATTGAACATCGGCAGTTAACAGGAGAATTAGTAATTTCAGAAAATTGGCTACCAGCAGGAGAAATTAAAGTTGGTGTAACTTCTGGTGCTTCAACACCAGATAAGGTAGTTGAAGATATAATTGAGAAAATTTTTACCCTCAAAGCAATAGCATCTGTAGTTTAAAATATACTCAACACGGTTGGGATATGGACTTTTAAGAAATTACGAAAAACCTAGATTTGTAGGGGTAAAGCAAAAGCTGATATGTGTCAACTTAAGCTCAAATCTCTACTACATCTCGTTCCTAGTCTCTGACTAGGAATGCAGTTGATGAGGCTCTGCCTCTAATATCATTGAAGTCAGAGCCTTCTAAAATTCATTCCCAGTCTCTGACTGGGAACGAGTTAAACTTAAGCTCAAATCCCTAACACATCTCGTTCCTAGTCTCTGACTAGGAATGCAGTTGATGAGGCTCTGCCTCTAATATCAAGGCTAAAATAGCCCCATATCATGCTAACTTAAGGAATCTATAACAATGACTGGTAATACGTTTTTTGATAAACTCCAACCTGCAAGTCAGCAACAGTCTATCGTGTATCTACCCTATATTCAGGGTAATAAGCGGAATTTGTTACCCTATGCCATCACTCTTTATAAAAAACGTGAGTTAGAAGGACACCGCAAAATAGAAGGTAGTGAAAATGTTCCCTTCGTTGCCACTTGGAATGATCCTACCTTACCCTCCGACTTAACCGTTTGCCGGTTACAGTTTGATTCTACGTCTGAATTAACCTATGAAGTCATGATGCCAAGTTTTGAATTTATTAGTTTTTTAATTGAACTAATGGAAAACTATAAGCGGAATAAAATCACGGATTTTTCTAAATCCTTTTACCGCAAATTATTACGTTTAGATGATTGAAGCAAAATAGAACAGCCTTCATGAACCTCTAGATTTTTCCAACATAACTAGCTATTATACGGAAATTTAGGTTTATACGCCTTACACAAATCACTATGAACACACCACTAACAAACCAACCTATCCGCGTTGGAGTCCTGGGTTTTGGCGGACTTGGACAGGCAGCCGCAAAACTCCTTTCCAGCAAACGAGAAATGATTCTTGTTGCCGTCGCAGACCAAAATGGCTATGCCTACTCCACTGAGGGTTTAAACACCCAAGCTTGTATTACAACTTACCAAAATCAAGGTACAATCGGTCATTTAGAAGCATTTGGTACATTAAGCAACAACAGTATTCAGGATTTAATTCAAGTCACTGGTGACACTGTAGATGGTTATTTCCTGGCTTTACCTAACCTCCCCAACGACTTTATCCCCTCTGTTGCCAAAGAATTTATTCAAGCCGGTTGGCAGGGTGTTCTGGTAGATGCCATTAAACGCACCAGTGCAGTCGAACAACTCCTATCCATGAAAGATGAACTGCAAGCCGCTGGAATTACCTACATGACTGGCTGTGGTGCTACTCCTGGGCTATTAACCGCTGCTGCCGCCTTAGCTGCCCAAAGTTATGCGGAAATTCACAATGTGGTGATTACCTTTGGTGTGGGAATTGCTAACTGGGAAGCCTACCGCGCCACTGTTAGGGAAGATATTGGTCATATGCCCGGTTATAGTGTAGAAGCCGCTAGAGCCATGACTGACGCAGAGGTAGAAGCGCTACTTGATCAGACCGATGGGGTGTTAACCTTGGAAAATATGGAACACGCCGATGATGTGATGTTAGAGGTGGCGGGAATTTGTTCACGGGACAGAGTCACGGTTGGCGGTGTAGTTGATACCCGCAACCCCAAAAAGCCCCTAAGTACAAATGTGAAAATCACTGGACGCACTTTTGAGGGAAAAATATCTACTCATACCTTCACCTTAGGGGATGAAACTAGCATGGCAGCCAATGTGTGTGGTCCTGCCTTCGGTTATCTTAAAGCTGCTCAAGAATTGCGTCAACGGGGCATTTCTGGCTTATTTACGGCTGCGGAAATTATGCCTAAGTTTGTCAAGTAGGTGGTTGGTAATTGGTAATTGGTTATTATTTCCATAATCTTTAACTCAATTTGAAGAAAGTTCTGAAGATTGACAACAGCCTTGATTTGTAGGTTGGGTTAAGCGACAGCGCAACCCAACAAATGCGTTGGGTTATGGCTAATGCCTCCCGTCAGGGATACGTACCATTGCTCCGCAACGCTGACGCGAACAACCCAACCTTGTATCTTAGAGGTATGTTAGAAGAAGTGGTAGACCGTCCCAACCTGGGTCAGAAAAGACCGCTTTGTAGCAAGGATCACCACAACAATCTCCATGACAGAACTCGAAC
>NZ_JADEWA010000022.1:0-25561 GCF_015207865.1 Dolichospermum sp. LEGE 00246 | reverse complement strand
ATGCTATATTAACAGTAGTATTCACATCATTTGTATATGTTTTCACAGTTGTTAATAACTGATCAATGGTTGTGATTAATTTATCAAAACTATTAACTTTATCGCTCACTCTTTGATCTAAATCATCCAATTTATTAACTGCTTTTTCGTAACTATTAGCTCCTTGCTGAAGTCCGGGAATAATTTGAGTTAAAAGATTTTGGTTATTTTGATGTAAATCTAATACCTGAATTGAAGTTTGGTTCATAGCTTTTATCTCTTCAGATAAACTAATTAAGCTCTGATTAGAATTTTCAGTTTCCGTTGCAACTTTGCTAATTAATTCCGTTGTATATGTTTTCACATTTTCTAATAACTGACTTATGGCTGTGATTAATTGATCAAAATTATTGAATTTATCTCCCACTCTTTGATCTAAATCATCTAATTTACTAGTTGCTTTTTCGTAACTATTAGCTCCTGCATGAAGTTGGGGGATAATTTCACTAAGAAGATTTTGGTTATTTTGATGTAAATCTAATACCTGAATTGAAGTTTTGTTCATAGATTTTATTTCTTCTCCTAAATTAATTAAACTCTGACTAGAATTTTCTATTTCAATTAAGGCATTTATAATCAATTCCGTTGTTGCTGCTAAACTTGTAGCTGACTCAGAAAATTTCTGCTGTGTATTACCCAAATCTACAGTAGCTAATGATAATTTGAGAGGAAACTCACTTTGCTTAAAAGTTTCAGCAGACTGTTTAAATATTTGAGATGTTGAATTTAATTCTGTCATGGAATGTTTAAATTCATTAGCAGCACTAGATATAGTTCCAGCAGCAGCATCAAATTTTTGATAAACTTGTGTAGCTAACTCCATAGTTTTTTGATTCCCGTCAGCAATTTGTTTTGCGACTTTTCCCATAGATTGTTCTACAGCTTTTCGCACTGTTTCCCCAAAGTTTGTTAAAAATTCATCTTGCTGGGATACCATTCTATTGACTATTTTATCAAGACGGGTATCACCCTGCACTTCAGGAAAATATACATTATCTAGATAATCTTCTAAAGAACTAATTAAGCGATATTTAGCAAGTCCACTATTAAATATAAAGTTGGCTACCGTTACCAAAGCACTGAAAAATAGTCCTGTTAAACTTGTAGTAAATGCAATACTCATTCCTTCCAATGGTTTCTTCAATTCAGTAACTAAATTACTGACATCACTAGCATTAACTTGATTAATCGTTTGACTCAAAGTAGATAAATTAATTGTAATCCCCAAAAAAGTACCAAGTAACCCAAAAGCTAATAGTAAATTTGGCAAAATGCGACATAAATAATCTATTTGTTCACAGGTAAATCCCTTGATTGTTTCCTGACTATAAATTTGATCTATCAATGCTCCTGTATTTACCTGTTCTAATTGTTTACTAGCTTGCTCAAATCTAGCTTCTAATGTTTGGATAATTTTCGGTTGTCCTTTCGCTGATCCTGTTTTGATTAATCTTTGAACTTTATCAGTCAAATCTATTAAATAGCGGTAAAGATATATGCGAAGAAAAATAGTAACTAGAGATGGAATAACGACTAGAAAGACAGTAATAAGAATTAAGTAAAGTGGTATTGGCGGCATAAAAATGACCCGTGATAGTGCAAGAAATTTGTGAGAATTGGGTAGATATGAACTACCCATAAAAAACTATAGTGGATATTGGAGAAAAATTCTTTGTTTTTCTCGTTCGTATTCTTCTGAAGTCATAAAACCTTCATCTAAATCTTGTTTAAGCTGCTCTAATTCTTGTCGTCGTCTTGAGCGATTATCAATATTATCTAGGGGAGAATTAGAAACTATTTCCCCCACAATAGCTTTTTGAGTTCCTGTATTGTTTCTTGGTAAAAGTGAATTTGTGTTTCTGAATTTCGCTTCCATTTTTTTCCAAAAACGATTAATAACCCCCTCTCTAACTGTAGGTTGAATATTGTCTGGTGAGACATATACTGTTTGTATATAAGGAAAATTGGGACTATCTTCGAGAATTTTCTTTAGCTTGTCTGCAAATTGACGCAGTTGCGGTAGATATTCATTTTCCCATAATTTTGGATTATTTTCCATTTGGGAAATTGTATCATCCAAAATTTGCTTTAACGTATCAGCCATATTGCGGTTATTTGCCAAATCTTCTAAAGCTTCCATCCAATTTGCACTCACAGCAGCAGTATAATAACTATCTTGAAAAGAGTCATAATGTTTAAACTCTAATTCCTGAGTATCCTGATTTTCTGCTAATAACTCTAATGCTAAACAAGGATAAAAAATATCCTCTAGTTCTTCCATTCTTCTAGCATTAGGTGGAATGATATCAGGAAAAGAAGCGCGATAATCATTATGCAAGAAAGATGTACCAGAATTTTGTTCTCGTAAATATGGGTTTCTCATTCTTTCCAAACTACTAATTAATCTCAACGGAAACCCTGCATACTCATTCACAATTAGGATTTCATCATCTGCTTGTATTGCTTTTAAAACACTTGTGGAAATTCCTAATTCTTGTGTTAGCAGTTTTTTAAACTCTGTTACATCTGATTCATCTATATCTTTAGATCCTACTAATTTACTACTTTTATCATCCTCGTCTCGGAAATAAGGATCATTTAAATTTAAACGCAGCAAGGGTTGAGCTTCCTGCATAATTTGCGTTAAACGAGTTGAACGCGCAGCTAAGGAGTATTTCTGCATGAAGCGTTTAATCACAGAAGTAACAATATTGCTACCTCGAAAAGCAAATAAAGTATTAACTTTCAAATCAATTTTTTCTTTTAGCTGAGAATAAGTAGTGCGTTCCATATTTAGGAAAAATCCTAAAGATGCTCCTCTATCGGTTTCCTTAGTAATTTCTGAACTTGCTAATATTAATTGAGGACGACTATCATTTTCTGGTATCATTGTTTGATAGCAAAGTTCTATATCTTCAGTATCAAAAATTGCCTCTCCACTCATTTCATCGAAATTCAATTGTTTTAATTCTCTTTCCTCTTTTTCATAAGCACTTTCTAAGTCCTCTACTAAACTACTAAAAGCTGCAATTTGCTTTTCTTTTTCTTGAACTTGCTTTTGTAATTGATTGACAATTTTCAAAGTTTCTTGCAATACAGTTAATTCAAAATTATGCTTGATAATTTTGTAAACTTCTTGCATTACTTTTTTGCACTCCTCCTGAAATGGAATGTTTTTGAAATCAACAAAGGGAATACCTAGTTTATTTTCCATATCTTCAATTGTTTGTTCTGCATTATCCCATTTTCTTTCTATATCTTCTAAGTGCTTTATGCCTCCAAAATCAGTAATTGATTCTTGTAAATCTCGTTGATATTTGTGTAATTCGTGTCGCAGAGAATCTAACCAATTGTGTGTATTTTTAATGGAGAAATTAGGATCTACTGGTGTGAGTAATTGCATCACATAATCATCAATATTCCGATTAAGTTCTTTGGTAATCTTAGGAGTAGCTTGTATTAATTTCGTCAACCAATAACCGCGACTACTTTCTGTTTCTCCTGGTTGCACTGTGCGAAATTGTTTATAAAACTCTGTTGCTAATTGCTGACGGATATTAGTGCGGTCATCTTTGTTTTTACATTCAGCAATTAACCGGGATAATTTATTTTGCCAAGTTTTGAGAGTATTACTAAAGGTCTTATTAGATTCTTCTACAGATTCTGCTAATTTATTAGTTAAACCATCTCGTTTGCCTAAGTCATTAGGCCAATTATGTTGAATCAAAAATTGCTCAAGTAAGTTAATAGGATCTGGACTTTGACCTTTACCATTTAACCAAAACGTGACTAACTCTAAACCTACCTTTGTTAAAGCAATTTCGATAATAGTATCACGAGGAAAATAAATTGCTGACAGTCCAAATGTTAAGTATCTTTGGGTGTTACGACGAGGATGTTTATCTGATTCAATCATTTTTTCTTTAAAATTATCCCTGTTGCTTTTCATTACAGGTGCTAATTCACCTGAAAAATCAAGAGCAATCTTATGAGCAATCACATTACATAGTTTACCTTGTGTCAGAATCTGATATTCCCCTAGTGTTTTATTAGAAATTAAATAAGTATAGTCAAATGGCTCTTTTTTATTTTGTACAATTACCGAATTTTCAAGATCATAAACTGCTTCAAAAGTTGTACCGGGAGTGCTGTAATAATTTAATTCTTTCAGAGCCGCGTAAGTATTTGTAATCATTTTGTTGGTATTGCCATATAAATCAGGACTAATCACTAAATAAGCAAAAATTTTAGCAGTTTCATCTCTATAGATATCTCTAAGGCTATAAGCAACATCTAAAAACATCCCACTTCCTGTACCACCACAGAGAGAACCAACAACAAAAATATTTAACCCTGGTTCAATTCTTAAACCCGATTTCAGCAAAAAAGATTCGTGTCCTCTCGTTCGGTTTTCTGCTGTTACAATTGATGTTTTAATTTTTTGGTAGTTGTGAAAAAAGGCTAGTCTTCCTACAGGTCTTATACATTTTGCTCCGTCTTCAATTGCTCCAACATCTTGCAATAACCGAGGAGGAAACCATCTTCCAATATGGTCATAAGGTCCGTAATTACTATATTCCGAACGCCGTTCTAGTCCTTCTACAAACATGGTGACATCTCTTGATGACATGGTAGCGCCGACTTTTTCAGCTTCTTTAAAACTTAAATCCACACCATGATAGGTACTCCCTGTTCTAATTCCTGTAACTTGGGTGGCTGCTTTATCTGTATCAATGTGAACAAAACTGACAATTGGTAACTTATTTAGGTGTCCATAACGGTCAACAATTAACCGTCTAATTCGCATTAATACATCTCTACCAGTGCCACCTAAACCGATACAAATTGTGCGATTAATTCCTCTAGATTGGGTTTCTTTTGCAGATGCTTGAGTCATAGTTTTTCCCCTGAATACTATTTTTCAACTTTAACATTTATTTGGTAATCACGCTGGCGTGAATCTGGACAATTTAGCGTAAATCTAGAATTGGTTATAAGAGTCTTTGATGTAATTTTTTTGTTGTTTAGTTGAATGTTTCCTTCTGGTGTTGGGACTAAATATAGTTTTTCTCCTTGACGTTGTAAATAGCCTCTAATTTCTCCTCCTGGACTGTCAATAGAATCCCCATAGCTAGGATCATCTTCACCTATGGCGATTTTTTTCGTATTTGGTAGCATACATAATTTTTCTTCATCTTCTGCATCATCTTCAAATCTAATTCGCAATTTCCATTTTTTTTGTAATCTGGTAAATTTGCATAGACTCCAAACACCAGCAGCTATTAATAATAATAAAATCAGACTGGGAAACCATAACTGTTTGAGTAAATAAGGATTAACTAAACAAGTTTCTTGTCCTCCTGGTGCTGGTGTGCAAATTTCTTGAACTGTAGGATTAAGGTCTATTACAGATAGTTTATAATCTTTATTATCTTGATTTTTAATGATGAGCGATCGCTCTTGTAAAGGTAAACTCTTAATCCAATTCTGTCTCTCTTCACTCTCCGGTGATGTCGCAATTCTGAAAGGACTATCAGCAGGAGTTTCTATCCAAATTTCGGAAGTAATTCCGGGCTTAGTACCTAATGTTGCATCAGTTATCCAAACAACAGACTGTGGTTTAATTGATTGATTTTTTGCAAGGCGATTTTGATTAATCTGCGCCACACCTTGATATACTGTTAACTCTGCTCTTTGAATATCTGTACCATAGCGGTTAGGATCATAATTAAAAGGAATTTTTGCTAATACTTTATTAATATTTTCTGAATTTTTCTTGCTAAAATATATAGGTTTTCCTAATGGATTTTCTACAGAAATAACCTCATCAAAAACCACATTTTTAGCAAAGGGAACAACATAAACAGAATCTCCAGGTTTGAGACTGTCTTCAACTATCTGACGTAGGCGAATACGTCCTTGGTCATTTAAACCCACACTTTCCGTTACATCAATGGCTAACACAACATCACGTTTACCCCTACCCAAGAGGGATACTAACTGTAAGCCTTTTTTTTGTGTATCAGTCAGTGGTTGTCCAGGGGTAATTTTTGTCAAAGTCACAAACCCTATAGCCCATTAAATAGTGTGTATTAGAATTATTACACAAATAGTCTTAAAGTTTCCGTCTTTACGCCCTGACGCGAAACATAATTTATACGGCTATTATGTAAAGCCTTCATATTATGTATACTTTTTATTGATTATTAGTTAATACAAATCAATAACTGAGGCTGTTAATCCCAATTTGCTAGTATAATCACAACTCACACTTACCGTTCATATACTTCACTCCGATAAGCGATAGCAAAGCGCGACCTAGGAATCGCCACAACCAATACCCGCACCACTTCATCTTGTATACTCAACACGGCTTAATAATTTGATTCTGTGGGTAGGGGTTTAGCAGTGGTAATTGGTGTCAATTTAACGTAAAACCTTTAGCCCGCCTGGGAATTCATTCCCAGTCTAATAGCAAAAGTCATCTGAAGATGACTAAAAATCCCCAGTTTATACTTGAGAAGGTAATAACTTGCGTTTTTACATCATAGTAATGCGATAGCGAAGCACTCCGTAGGAATCGCTGTCCTCAATTTCATTAACTTAGCCTAGAAGAGCGATCGCTAAACAACTAGCTATACAAACGTTTTTAGGAACAGCCACACTGATACAAGAAACCAAAATCCACCCCGCCGAACTTAAAGATCAAGTTACCAGTCCTGATGGTACAACCATTGCCGGTGTCAGCGCCTTAGAAAAAGCCGGTTTTCGTTCCGCTATCATTGAAGCCGTCAAAGCCTCGAAAGAACGCGCTCAGGAATTGGGGAAAGGGTAAGAGGTGAGGTTGTTGATCCAATCTACCAGTAAAATCACAACTCACATTTACTGTTCATATACTTCGCTCCGATGAGCGATAGCCACAACAAATACCTGCACCACTTCATCTTCTATCGAATAGATTACTCTGTAGTCGCCGATTCGGTAGCGATAGTACCCTGCATAATCTCCCTTGAGGGCTTTGATGTTAGGGTGCGACTGGGGGGTTTGCTCTAGCTGCTGCAAACATCGGGCAATTTTCTTTGCTAGGGCTTTATCAGCATTAATATAAACCTTTTGGGCATCGGGATGGAGAACAACTTCATACATCAGATCGAAGGGTTCTCCAATTTGTGTAATGGGTTTTAGGAGTTGTTTGATTTTGCTTAACTCGTTCTAGCAATCCAGGAATTGCTAAAAGTTCTTGGGTTGCAGCTTCGCTTTCAGCATTTGCTAAGTAAGCGGCAAAATCAGCAAGGACTTGTAATCTTTCTGGTGATAGTTGTTTGAGTAATTCATTAAGGTGGTTCTGTAACTCTGTCACAGATTCTAAAACCTCCAATGATCTATCTGAAGTTGGGGAATTATCCATAGTATTCATTGTTTACCTCCACTTTCTAAAATTGCTAAATTAGCTGTTGGGAAATGTTGCAGTTATTCAATCTATTGATCACATTTGTTGATATCAAACTTATAAGGAAAAAGTGTGATCACTAATAATCTTCCTTTTTACGATCAATAATATCAATTATCAAAAAACCCTGATCTGTTTTTTTAAATAGTAGCCGCACACTTCCATCTACTCTTACCAACCACGTATCCGTGTTATCGAGTCTATCAGAGTTTAGTTGGTGTGAGTTACTGACATCTAGCTGCTTTATTAACTGAGAAACTTTATTTTTTTGATTCAATGGCATGGTTTCATAAGCCATCAAAGCTTTTTCTCTGAACTGTACAGTCATTTTACCATCTCCATAAACAAGCAGGAGGGAAAGAAATTAAAGGGTTGTTCCCAATAACTTGTCGGTTAAGGAAATGTAGGTTGGGTTGAGCGACAGCGAAACCCAACAAAATCCTTGATAATGTTGGGTTTCGTTCCTCAACCCAACCTACCATATAATGAATTTTTAGGCTTAACCGAGCAGTATTGGGTTTGTTCCTACATCATAACCTTCAGCTTAATATAGTTGCCTACTACCGCGAATAGGATCAACTTCATTGGACAGAATTTCTTCATCTCACTCTGAAACTTCTAAAACCTCTATTGCTCTGCAACCGAATTTTTATGCTGTATGCCTAAAACATTCGACATCATTAACCTGGGTCAGTAGAAAGATATGTTTTGTCTCCTATGTGAATGAATCCTTCCTCTTCTCTAAGAATAGATGCCCAAGCAATTTTCATGCCTTCTCGATTGAATTTTTGGGCAACAAACTTGACATACTCCATGTCAGGTTGAATCGAGATAAGCTTCAAAAGTTCTGCGCCTGCTTTTGTCAAACACCCGACCTTATTACTAATTTGAGGCGTATCTTTCTCTCTTTCCAGAAACAGAACTAATGAACCGTAGAATAGTTGAGAAGTTGTACCTGCGGTAGAGGCTTCAAAGGAAAAACTCAGATTATCGCTATCATTTACAAGACCAGCTTCTCTGAGAGCAAGAATTTCGGAAAAATTAAGTGTATTATCTTTTTTGAAGATATATTCTTGCGGATCAAGAAAAAAATTCATCCTCTTAGTCCCTAGAGCATACTGCCCTAATTTGACAAAGTTTTCTGCCTCTTGACGTGAAATATTTTTTAGTGTCTCAAGAGTGCGTAATGAGAATGAGCCAGGTTTCGTAATCTCACCAGCCAGAATTTTACCCCACCAGTATTGAAGATCTTCTGTCGAGATTTTCTCTGCTATATCAAAAAAGTGGTTAATCCATTCTGGTTCTGGCTTGTTCTCTGGAATTTTGCTTTCACCTGATAGTTCTTCAGCAGCATTTGCACACACAGATTCTATATTCTGCTGTTTACGTAACTCCTGATACTTGCTACGATTTACCACTCGTTCAGGAAGTGAGAGAATTTGGCTAGGTATTTCAGCAGGGGACAAAATCTTGATTTTGCCATCTTCATAATCTGTACCACCAAGCAATTTGCGACTCTCAGCCATAGCTTGAGAAATAACTTGTATCTCGTATGCCTTAGCATCAGCAGTCTTCTTGATAAGGTACGGCTTTGAAATCGCACCTACTCCTTCAGCCATTACTTCAATCAATCTTTTCAGTGGTTCACTGATACCAGCTAGATCTTTTATTTCCATTTATAACGAAGACTGAATAGATAATTTGATACTAAATGCTAACACATAATTTGAACATTGAACCCTAAGTGATCGCACTCTATCTAGAAGTATTGAAAGAAGATGGACAACCCATACCCCAACCGTTCACAGAAGTTGGTAAAGTAGTAGTAACGATATAAATTTGACCTTTGAAATAATAAATCAGGGTATTGGTATCCAAAACGTACATCTAGAGGCTCTCCCGCAAGATGTCTTGTCCTGATTCGGTGCGAATTTCTTCTAAAGTGGGAAAGTCATCTTTCCAAGTTCCAGCAAGTGAATAAACTAATTCTGACCGTTTGACTGTTATTTAGGTGTTTAGCACGGATAAATTCAGCAAAAGTCAGAATCTCATCAGCTTGATCTGGAGGAAGAGTTTTGACAAGTGCATAAATCTGTTCAGCAATAGTCATAATAGAGTTTTAGATAAAATCAGGTCGGTGAAATTATTTTATCGTAGATGTAACTACTGAGACAAAAATTTACCATGCAAACACTAGCCGTTACTGAAACTATCACCACCATCGCTGAAGCAGAAAAACGATTTGGCTTGAGTCGCAATGAATCTCAGGATTTTTTCACAGAATGGCATAATCAATTACCTGAAATTAATCCCAATGACCACACCAACCTAGAAATTCTCTGGAAACGTTATCTTTATCATCGTTCAGGTGGACATTTATTAGAAAATACAGTAATGCTATTACTCGTTTCTCCATTACTTACAGTTGCAGGTTTATATGATCCACCTTTTCGCATCAAAGCAGAAGAATCTGTACAAATAACAATAGCTGATAGCGAAGAAACTCTCCAGGGTCGAATAGATTTACTGGTATTACAAGACCGTCTATGGGTAATTGTTTTAGAATCCAAAAAAACCATGTTATCAGTTTGGTCAGCATTGCCACAAACCCTGACTTACTTAATGGCTAGTCCCAACACTGATTTACCTAATTTTGGAATGTTAACCAATGGCGACGATATTGTGTTTGTCAAACTAGAAAATCAACACTATGCCATATCACGAGTATTTGCCCCATTGTCTACCCAAAGCGAATTAGAATCTGCCTGTCGAGTTCTGTGCAAAATTGCCGAAATAGTCAAATGATAAAAAAGTGTAAAATTAGGGAAAGAGGAGAAATACTATGCTAACCCAAACAGATTACGCCCTCTGGATTGAAGAGACAATTAATCTATTGAAAGAGCAAAATTATCATAGTGTTGACTGGGAAGACTTAATTGAGGAGATTGAAAGTTTGGGAAGGAGTCAAAAGCGAGAATTGCGAAACCGGCTCATCACAATGCTAGAACATTGTCTTAAACTTTGTTATTCAGACTACGTTCAAGACTATCGTGGTTGGACAGAAACAATTAAGCGTAGTCAGCGAGAATTGAAAGGCTTATTGGAAGACTCTCCCAGCTTAAGACCGTATTGGGATGAAATATTTATAGAATGTTATATCAGCGCATTAACGACGCTGCGAGAGAACTCTGATTATCAATCTTTTTCTTTTCCTGATGATTGTCCTTTTCCTCAAGAAATAGATCAAATTTTGCAACAAACTTCTTGGCGGAAGTAGTCAGTGTAATTGCTTGGCGAGGTCTCCGCAAAATTGCTGAAATAGTAAAATGATTAAAAAAAGCTCAGTAATACCTTCACAACTTGCGCTTTTCCTGTCAACGTAGCAAACCACGAATCACGTTATGATAGTGGATAGTCTGCTTGTAAATTATGATTGAGTGAATTATTCCGACTTCGCTAATGAACTTGACCTTGGGTCAATCTTCCCCTTTGAATTAGATCAATTCCAAAGAGAAGCGATCGCCTCCCTCAATGCTGACCGTTCAGTAGTTGTCTGTGCGCCCACAGGTTCAGGAAAGACCCTCATCGGGGAATATGCCATCTATCGCGCCTTATCTCGCGGGAAACGGGTATTTTACACCACTCCCTTGAAGGCGTTATCTAATCAAAAACTCCGAGACTTCCGCGAAAAATTTGGCTTTGATCAAGTTGGACTCCTCACCGGAGACGCTTCCATTCATAGGGATGCACCAATTTTGGTCATGACCACAGAAATTTTCCGCAATATGCTCTATGGCACGCCCATAGGTCAAATTGGCATCTCCTTAGCCGACGTTGAGGCTGTAGTGCTAGATGAGTGCCACTACATGAACGATCGCCAAAGGGGTACAGTCTGGGAAGAATCCATCATCTACTGTCCCCGCAGCGTCCAACTTGTAGCCCTTTCTGCCACCGTTGCCAACAGTGATCAACTTACCAGTTGGTTAAATCATGTTCATGGTCCCACAGACCTGATTTACTCCGATTTTCGCCCCGTTCCCTTAGAATTTAACTTTTGTAATCCCAAAGGATTATTTCCGTTATTAAATGAAACCAATACCAAAATTAATCCTCGCTTAGTCAAAAAGGCTAAAAAAGGATATTGGGAAAAAGGCAAAGCTGGTAGACCAGAACCGCCTGGTATTATTTATACCCTGAGCCAACTCCAAGAACGGGATATGCTTCCCGCCATTTACTTTATTTTCAGTCGTCGGGGCTGTGATAAAGCCGTTGAAGAAGTTGGTGATTTATGGTTAGTTAATAATGATGAGTCCCAAATCCTCCGCCAACAAATTGACGAATTTTTACGCCGTAACCCCGATGCTGGCAGGGCTGGACAAGTTGCCCCACTGTATCGAGGCATAGCTGCCCATCATGCCGGCATTTTACCAGCTTGGAAAGGATTCGTCGAAGAACTGTTTCAACAGGGATTAATTAAAGTCGTATTTGCCACAGAAACCTTAGCAGCGGGAATTAATATGCCTGCTCGGACAACAGTTATTTCTACTTTGTCTAAACGCACTGATAACGGACACCGCTTACTCAATGCTTCGGAATTCTTGCAAATGGCAGGGCGGGCTGGTCGTCGAGGGATGGATATGCAAGGTTATGTAGTAACATTACAAACCCCCTTTGAAGGCGCAAAAGAAGCATCCTATTTAGCCACATCCAAAGCTGATCCCTTAGTTAGTCAGTTTACACCCAGTTACGGCATGGTCTTGAACCTGCTGCAAACCCACACCATAGAAAAAGCCAGAGAACTGATAGAACGCAGTTTTGGACAATATATGTCCAATTTGCACCTCCAACCAGATTTTGAAGAACTGGGACAATTTCAAAGCGAATTATCGCAAATTCAATCACAACTGGCGGCGATTGATGAAAGTGAATTGATGCAATACGAAAAGCTGCGTCAACGCTTGAAAGTAGAACGCCAGATTTTCAAAACCTTGCAAGAACAAGCACAGGAAGATAGACAGGCACAACTGGCAATGATGCTAGATTTTGCCATATCTGGAACTATGTTGAGTCTCAACGACAGAAACGCCATGTCACCCCTACCAATAACAGTAGTGCTGGTTGACAAAGCCGTGAGTGTGGGTGAGACATCTTACTTTGTTTGCTTGGGGCAAAATAACCGTTGGTATGTGGCAACTTCAGCAGATATATTAGATATGTATGCAGAAATGCCACGAGTAGAAGTTCCATCTGAGCTAATACCACCTTCAGAATTGAGCTTGAAACGAGGACAATCAATTCGTGGTGATGAAAGCACCATTGCGATCGCTCAAAGCATACCTAATCCTGAAGAATTTAACCATCTACCCACAGAAGTAAGAGAACAACTCAGTCGCCTAACTGCTGTCCAAGAACAGTTAGAAAACCATCCCATTTATAAATCGGGTAACATTGCCAAAATATTCAAAAATAGGGCGCGTTGTGTCGAATTAGAAGCAGAAATTGAACACCTACAAGAACAGGTATTACTACAGTCTCAAAGATATTGGGAAGAGTTTCTCTGTTTAATTGAAATTTTGCAATTCTTTGAATGTTTGGATAACTTAGTTCCCACAAAATTAGGAGAAATTGCGGCAGCCATTCGCGGTGAAAATGAATTGTGGTTAGGTTTAGTTCTAGCCAGTGGAGAATTAGATAATATTGGTCCCCATAACCTAGCAGCAGTAATAGCCGCTTTGGTGACAGAAAGCCCCCGCCCAGATACTAGGGTTGATTTCAACCTGTCTACAGAAGCAGATGCAGCCTGGTTAACATTACAACCGATTCGCCGTTCTGTGTTAAAGGTACAGTATCGTCATGGGGTGGCCTTACCTGTAGGTTTAGAAACTCGTTTTATCAGCTTGATTTCCTTGGTGGAACAATGGGCGCTAGGGGTAGAGTGGAAAGCATTATGCGAGAAAACCACTTTAGATGAAGGGGACGTAGTGCGAATTTTACGCCGCACTCTGGATTTATTATCCCAGATTCCTCATGTTCCTAATTTACCAGATGTGTTGCGGCGCAATGCTCAACGGGCGATGCAGTTAATTGATAGATTCCCTGTGAATGAAACAATGGAGTAATTAGGGTTTGCGGAAAAATTATCTGTGATAGCGCAGCGTGACGTAAGTCATGGGTAGGACTTACGCAAGTGCCACACCAAAAATCTGTTGTAGGGTGCGTCAGACTGCATAAATCCTGCAAATAAACAGATTGTTGATATCTGACGCACCCTACCAATGTGCCAGTTGCGTAAGTCCTGATGGGTTAAAAGTTAGGCGGTTAACAATAGACTAGAAGCAAAAGTGAGCAGAAAAACAGACATATAAAGTAAAAAAGGCCTTCGAGAAACAGTAAATCACCAAAAATGAACACTACAGGAGAGTCTTGCAGCAAGGGAAGCGATGCCTGCGGCGAGCGAAGCTATCGCCTGTTCGATCAAATCATGCCGCCAAGGTGGTATCAACGAAAACTCCAACAACTTCCCATACTTGGATGTTTGTAGACCTTTAGCCGCTTATCTACATTATTAGCCACAAACACCAAAGAACAAGGTATTGTTGATGAAAGCGATTTTAGGCGTTGCTGATTTGAGGTATGAAAATGATTTTTGATGATTTCAAAACCCTTGTAGAGACGTTCCATGGAACGTCTCTACACCTAAATTCATACCTGGTTTCAGCAACGCCCGATTTTAATTTGTGTTGAGCGCAGATGAGGTAATAAAAAATGATTGCTGTAAAAGATAAGTTCCCTAAGTTAACACCCGAAGAATATTTTGTCTGGGAAGAACAACAACTGCTTCGCCATGAGTATCTTAATGGTGAAATTTACGCTATGAGTGGGGGGACTCAAAATCATGGACGGATTGCTAGTAATATTATTTTCATTGTTAAAGGTCATTTACGGGGCGGTGGTTGTCAGGTTGGTAATTCCGATTGTCGTGTAAATATTGTGGAAACGAAAGATTATGTTTATCCTGATGTGAGCGTTACTTGCGACGAGAGAGATAGGACCGCAATCCAAGCCATTCAATATCCCTGTCTAATTGTCGAGGTTTTATCTCCCAGTACAGCCAGTTATGACCGAGGGGATAAATTTAGATTGTATCGTCGCAATCCTAGTTTGCAAGATTATGTTCTGGTTGATGCTGAGAAAATAGCGATTGATTTATACCGCAAAAATGATCGCGGTAATTGGGAAATTTTTAATTATCAGTCGGGGGATAATATCGAGCTACGAAGTATTGATTTAAGTTTTCCCATTGAGTCGGTTTATGAGGATATTGTTTTTGAAGAATTAGGATAAATTGTTTTGAGACTCATTCATGACTGGGCGCAGTCCCTGCGCCCCTACATCCTGAATCTGTGACTTTTATCTGACAGAAAATGCCTCGCTAAAACGTCGAGTAATCGGTTCAATAATGAATGTTAAAACTGACTTTTTGCGAGTGACTATTTCGGCATTAGCCGCCATTCCTGGATTGAATTCTACGTCTTGTCCACGGACATTTAAAGAATGTTTACTTAATTTAATTCTGGTGGGAAAAACCAAACCTAAGTCTTTATCAATTATGGCATTGGGACTGATTTGTAATACTTCACCATCAACTACACCAAATTCTTGAAACGGAAAAGTGGCGATTTTGACCTTTGCTTTCATTCCCTGATTAACAAAACCAATATCACGGTTAATAACTTTTACTTCTAAGAGCATTTCTTCCCCTTCTGGTAAAATTGATAGTAGTTCTTCTCCAGATTGGACTGGACCTTTGGTAGCTTTAATTTTGTAAATTGTGCCAGCAACGGGGGCTTTAATAGTTTCTCCGTCTTTTTGTTGTTTGGCTTGTTCTAATTGACCGGCAACGGTAGCTAATTCTTCTTTGCGTTTATTGATTTGGGTGAGAATTTCACTTTGACGTTCTGAGGTTAACCGGATGTTTTGATTTCGGGCTGTTTGATAAGCCTGTTCTGCTTGGTTAATTTCTTGAAATTGGGCAGCAACGTCTTTTTCCAAAGAGGCAATTTTATCTTTTGCTTCTGTTAAGTTATTTTGATTTTTAGTAACTTCATCGGCATTTCTGATAATATCTGCATTGGCACGATTTAATCTTTCTTTAGCATCTAAATAATCAACTCTGGTTAAAGCACCTGGTTCAACTAAGGTACGAAGATTTTCTTCCCGTTGTTTAGCAATAGATAAATTATTATCTAACATAGAACGTAGACTTTTGACATTTTCTAAGTTTTTTTGCACATTGGTAAAACTGACTTTAGCATTGGCTAAATTTTCTTGTAAGCGACTCAAACGGACTTTGGCTTGATTGAGAATTGATTGTTGACGTTTGGCTTCTGCTGCTGCTGCTGCTTGTTTGGCTTTATAGTCTAATAACCGCGAGTTTAAAAGTTCATCTTGGAGGATTGTTCCCGCAGTTTTGCCTCCAGAACGTTCAGCTTGTAATCGTTGTAAATCATCTTCAATTAATTTACTCGATTTGGCTAGACGGTTGACATCTGTTTGCTGAAAATTGGGATCACGTTGAATGAGAATTTGATCTTTGGTCACGCGATCGCCTTCTTTCACTTTTACTGCTAAAATAGAACCATTACCCAAAGCTGTCACCGGTCTAACTTGGGTAGAAGCAATTAATTCTCCTGTTGCTGTGGCGACTTCATCAATTTCTGAAAAATGCGCCCAGGAAATTGTTCCAAAGATGATGAAACTAATTGTTCCTGCTAATAATCTTGTATAAAGCGGTGGTAATTCCTGGACAGCTTTCCCCAATTCATAGGATAATTGTTCTTCTGGTTTTGCAAATCTTTCTTTTGTTTGACGCGCTTGTACAGCATTTGCAGCTAGGGAAAATTTCATAATTTGTCAGTTTTGTTAGTTGTTTTTTTATTGATTGATGCCAATTTTATCTCAGCTTTATCAAACTAACTTCTTCAGGTGAAAAGGCTTAATGTGGTAATTTTGTGAAGCTGTATTAAGAATTGGTGTGGGCAATAACTAAATGTTTAATAGTAATCTATGCCAATATAAAGTATTGTTATGTAAGTCACTGAACATATCCAGATCCCCGACTTCTTAAAGAAGTTGGGGATCTATATTAATTATTCTGGTTATTTTGATAACATGATTGTTTTTAGGAAAATTATCTGTATTTATTCCTACAGTTAGAAGCACTTTTCTCTACAATATACGTTAATAAGCTAGTAGCTTACTAGATAGGAACATAAAAAATTAACTTTATGATTTACCATAGCAATGCGATCGCATCTCGTAAAGAGGGAAAATTTTCAGGTGTGTGTGGGCTTGATTTGTATTACCAAAGTTGGCATCCTGGCGGTGAAATCAAGGGAATCTTAGTCATAGTCCATGGACTCGGAGGACATAGCGGACTTTACAAGACGATAGTTGACCATTTGTTACCAAAAGAATATGCTATCTATGGCTGTGATTTACGTGGTCACGGGCGTTCATCTGGTCAAAGAGGTTACATTAATACCTGGGCTGAATTTCGTGATGACTTACAAACTTTCCTCAATTTAATTCGACAACAACAACCAGGATGCCCAATTTTTTTATTAGGACATAGCATGGGGGGAGTAATTGCCTTAGATTATACTCTTCGTTATGTGCAAGATAAATCTGCGTTGTCAGGTGTGATTGCTTTTGCACCCAGCATTGGTCAAGTAGGAGTACCCCTGAGTCGCGTCGTTTTAGGTAAATTACTCTCCCAGGTGTGGCCTCGTTTTTCCTTAAATATTGGCTTGGATGTCCGCGCAGGTTCACGAGATCAGAAAATCTTAGATTCCTATACTCAAGATAAATTACGCCATACTCTCGCTACTGCTAGGTTATCTACGGAGTTTTTTGCCACAGTAGATTGGATTCATAATCATGCGAAAAAATGGCAAGTACCATTGTTAATTTTACATGGTGGTGCGGATAGAATTGCCTTGCCAGCAGGAAGTGAAATATTTTATCAAAATGTTATCTATCCAGATAAATTAAGAATTGAATATCCTGGAGCTTATCATGATTTACACTACGATATTAATTATCTTCAAGTAATCACTGATTTAGTTAATTGGATGGATCAACATTTACCTGCTACGGTAGTTCCATTAGAATCAACGATCAGTAATGAATAATCAATAATAATACAGTAGAATTCAGGAGTCAGGAGTAAAACTGGTTTACAAGCATATTATAGCCCCCTCCTCGCTTGCGGGGAGGGGTTGGGGGTGGGGTTAAAAAATGCCCTATACATATACATTTGCATTTAGTGTATATTGACAGTTAATTAATCCGAAATAGATAAAAGCCAATAAGTACCAAAATAAAAATCATAGTTGTAGAATAGACAATTACATCTTTCACTAAAAAGGAAATCCAATCTTTTCTCAACTCCTGTTTAAACTTGAGTTCTCGTAATTTACGCTCAAGTTCTATATCTTCTTGATCAGGTAATCTAGTGTAAGGAATAATTTGGATATCATTAATAACTTCCTCTGTCGTGTCTGGATTTTGCCAATTATCCAATCCATGATTAGATTCAGTAGAAATAATTGGTAAATTATCTAAATTGCCATTTTTAAGTTCTTTTTTAATGACCTTCTTCGCAATTTTGACGATTAAATCTTCTAAATTTTTATCCACCATATCTGGTAAAGTTCAAAAGCCTTGATTTTTCGTTAGTCCACGCAGGTGGACTTTGTTTGTGTAGTAGCGTCCGCGAAGCGTGCCGGAGGCATCTTTCTAATCGCCGGAAACTTTTCAAACATCCTCTTAGGGACTTCCAATTAAAAAAATACCCAAAAATCTCTTGTGGTGCGGGACGAAAAGCCTGCTAAGCTGTTACGCAGCTAAATTTGATAACCATAATTTACTTGAACTTTGTAGTGCGGGCATCTTGCCCGCTAGAATTATACAAACTAAATGCACAACAGCTTAATCATCAAGGACGAGCAGGATGCCCATCCCACAAAATTGGGTAATTTATTTTTTGGTGTTCCCTTAGCCAGCAATTCTCATTTTAAGGTTTCATGACATTTAAACCCTTACATTCATAGGGTTTTACAATTCTTAACAAATCCGGCGATAGCGAAGCACTGCTGCAAGCAGTTCGCTGAAATGGCGCAACCTCGTTTCCAAGAATTACTGCATCTTAGCCCCCTCATCGCTTGCGGGGAGGGGGTTGGAGTGTAGCTCATAACACCGGGAAGTGCTGTAATTTCTTGAAAAACTTGCCTCTCTATATTCCTGAAGCGAACAAATATTCTGACTCCTGACTCCTTAAATTACAATTCACCGATAATTTCTGGCTGATTTAATTCATCAGACATTTCAATAATTGCTCTGAGTACGGGTTTCATGATAGAATCTTCGTTATTTTCAAAATCTTCATAACGTCGCCGTTTAGCACGATTTGCCACCTGTACAGTAATGCGATAGCGGTTTGACGCAGCACTAATTAATTCTTCAGAACGGTGCATGATTTGAGACTGAGTTGTCTCGAACTTAGAACGCTTAAGCATAATTGATGACTCTGGAGATTCTATTCTAGTTTACTCGGATTTTTCAAATTTAGATATGGAAACGGGAACGATCCTTGAGAAATTTGCCTAACCAGGACAATGAGACTGAGAATTTGCCGAAATTGTTGGATTTTTTGTTTAAAAAGTTGGTTCTCTAAATGGAGATTTCTAATCTTTTTTTTAGCTAAATAAATATTATCTGGTAACCTATGTAAAGCTGCATAACTAGCACATTCATATTGATTAAATATATCTGTTATCAACGCTAGAGTATTTTTTGCTTTTCGTAATTGTTGAGCTAAATGAAAGAGCATAATAGAAATAAAGATGTTAATCAGGACAACGATAGTTACCATACTTTATATTGCTTGCCACTGATTTAATCGCAATTGTAGCCTTATTATATCAGCATTGTCAGTTTTTAGCCTTTTATCTATCTATGGGAATTAAAAAATCAGGCGTTACTGATAGCCTGCGTGGCGATAGCCATATGGAAAGATGAAATTGGTAAATTTAACCTTTGCAACCTTAATTCTTTGCGCCTTTGCGCCTTGGCGTGAGACATATTCATATATTTTAGGACTTACGCACGCTCACTAACTTACCATCATATGAATGAACGAAATTGCGTCGTTTTCGGCTTTGGGAATAACTTATTGAGTAGGGTGTGGTTCGGCAAGCTCACCAACCACGTCAGATAGAGGAAATCTGTTTTTTACCAAATTATTGGGTCTGACGCACCCTACAAGAGATAAAATCCACATTACATATTTAGAAAATTTTGTCAATGCGTAAGCCCTATATTTAATCAGCAACACCAAAAATCAAATTAGAATTACTATAGAATTTTGTATATCATCCTTTTCTAGTTTCTGTCATGACCGCAAGCACAAGAGCAATAGTTGTATTTGATATAGACGGGGTTATCCGTGACGTTAGCGGCTCATATCGTCGGGCAATATCCGATACAGTCGAACATTTTACCTCCCAAGCCTATCGTCCCACACCAACAGACATTGACAACCTCAAATCAGAAGGAATTTGGAATAACGATTGGGAAGCCTCCCAAGAATTAATTTACCGGCATTTTGTCAGTCAAGGACAACAGCGAGAACAACTACAATTAGATTATGAAAATATTGTTACTTATTTTCAAAGCCTTTATCGGGGTACAGACTGCGAAAATTGGAACGGCTACATTTGTCATGAACCTTTATTAGCACAGCCTAGTTATTTTCAAGAACTCACGCAATCTGGTATTGCTTGGGGTTTTTTTAGTGGTGCTACTCGCTTGAGTGCTAACTACGTTTTAGAAAAACGCTTAGGTTTACAATCTCCTATCCTAATTGCTATGGAAGACGCACCCGGTAAACCAGATCCTACCGGACTTTTTGCGACTATTAACATCTTAGAAAATGGTAATAATCAAAAACAAACAGTTGTCTATGTAGGTGATACTGTAGCAGATATGCACACTGTAGAAAAAGCCAAAGCCATAGATAATTCTCGGATTTGGTTAGGTGTTGGAGTATTACCTCCCCACGTTCAGGAAACAACAGCAGTTAGTGAAGCTTATACACAAAAGCTGGTACAAGCTGGGGCAAAGCTAGTGTTTAATAATGTGCAAGAATTAACAATGAAAACGATTTCTCAATTAGAATCGTGAACTCATACCTGCCGATTTTTCTGAATTATCTAGAACAATAGAGAATTTATCAAAATGTCTAATTTAAAACTACCTAATGGACCGAACACTCACCCTTGGATACAAACATTCCAATGGGTAAAAAACCCTTTGGGATATCTGGAAGAATGCGCCAAAAATTATGGTGATACTTTCACCTTAAGAATCGGTCCACTTTTTAAACCACAAGTATTTATTAGCAATCCCCAAGGGATTCAACAGATTTTTACCACAGACCCCAAACGGCTAGATTCTGGTACGCCTGCAGGTTCGGGAGTGCCGCTTTTAGGACCAAATTCTCTCTTATCCTTAGAAGGTAAAACTCACCAAAGGCAGCGAAAATTATTAACTCCTCAATTTCATGGGGAACGAATGCTAAATTATGGTGAATTAATTAATAATATTACTCAGCAAGTAACTAGTAAATGGCAAATTGGGGAAGTTTTTCCAATTTTGTCTTCTATGCAAGAAATTTCTTTTCAGGTAATTTTAAAAGCTGTATTTGGATTGAAAGACGGGGAACGTTACGACAAACTCAAACAAAATCTAATTGCTATTCTCAATCCCAAAAGACCTTTGTTCAGGGTAGCAATGATTATGTTTCCATTCTTGCGACGGGATTTAGGTGCATGGAGTCCTTGGGGACGCTTTTTAAGATTACGTCAAGAGCTAGATGATATCATTTATGCAGAAATTCACGAAAGGCAATTACAACCAGATCCATCTCGGACTGATATTCTATCTTTAATGATGGCTGCTCGTGATGAAGTTGGAGAAGCAATGACAGATATAGAATTACGTGATGAGTTGATGACTTTGTTAGTCGCAGGTCATGAAACTACAGCCAGTTCTTTAGCATTTGCTCTATATTGGATTCATTCTCAATCAGGAGTCCGTGAAAAGCTATTAGCAGAATTGGATAGCTTGGGTGAAACTCCTGATGCAAATGCAATTTTCAAATTGCCTTATTTGAATGCTGTTTGTTCAGAAACACTGCGTTTATATCCAGTAGCAATGTTAGGATTAAATCGCTTGGTGAAATCACCACTAGAAATTGGAGGTGAAAAATTTGAGCCGGGAACTATTGTCGTTCCCTGTATTTATTTAACCCATCATCGAGAAGATTTATATCCCAATTCGCAACATTTTAAACCAGAGCGTTTTTTAGAACGGCAATTTTCTCCTTCTGAATATTTACCTTTTGGTGGTGGTAATCGTCGCTGTATTGGCATGGCTTTTGCATTATTTGAAATGAAAATTGTGTTGGCAAAAGTGCTATCTAATTGGCATCTAAAATTAGCGGAAACCGAACCAGTTAAGCCTGTTCGCAAAGGCTTATTATTAGGTCCTGGTGGTGGTGTCAAGATGATTCTCAAGGAGAAACGTCGGCAAAATCAATCAGTTATCTAAAAAGCGCGTTAGTTAAAGAACCTGCCTCAGAACGAATTTTTGTGGAACATTGAGTGGAACATTTAATTTCTAGCCACAATACCTTCGCGGCAGTCGAGATTATGCCACAATAGCGAAATTAGCTAACAGCATTAGGAGTTTTAGTTGTGGAGTCCCCCCAAAAAACGTTATACCAACCAGCCACAATTGAGGAAAAATGGCAAAAAACATGGTCAGAACTTGGCTTAGATAAAACACCTCAAGATCAAAATAAGCCAAAATTCTACGCGCTTTCCATGTTTCCCTACCCCTCCGGTAGCTTGCACATGGGTCACGTTCGTAACTATACAATTACAGATGTTATTGCCCGACTCAAACGGATGCAAGGGTATCGGGTATTACATCCAATGGGTTGGGATGCTTTCGGACTACCCGCAGAAAACGCCGCCATTGATCGAGGTGTACCCCCAGCCAAATGGACATATCAAAATATTGCCCAAATGCGGCAACAATTACAACGTCTGGGTTTATCCTTAGATTGGGAAACTGAACTTGCTACCTGTTCCCCAGATTATTATAAGTGGACACAGTGGATTTTTCTGCAATTTTTACAAGCAGGTTTAGCTTATCAAAGAGAAGCCGCAGTGAATTGGGACCCCATAGACCAAACCGTATTAGCAAACGAACAAGTTGACAATGAAGGACGTTCTTGGCGCAGTGGGGCAATCGTAGAACGTAAATTACTGCGTCAATGGTTTTTCAAGATTACAGACTACGCCGAAGAATTATTAAATGATTTAGATAAACTCACAGGTTGGCCAGAACGAGTTAAATTAATGCAAGCCAACTGGATAGGAAAATCCACAGGTGCATATTTAGAATTTCCTATTGTGGGCTTAGATGAAAAAATCGGCGTTTATACCACCCGTCCCGATACCATTTATGGTGTGAGTTACGTCGTCTTAGCCCCAGAACACCCTTTAACTAAAGTGGTGACAACTTCCGAACAAAAAGCAGCGGTAGAAGCCTTTATTAAAGAAGTATCTAACCAAAGCGAGTTGGAAAGAACCGCAGAAGACAAACCAAAACGGGGTATTCCTACCGGGGGTAAAGTAATTAATCCTTTCACTGGGGAAGAAGTACCGATTTGGATAGCTGATTATGTTCTTTATGAATATGGTACAGGTGCGGTAATGGGTGTACCTGCACATGATGTCCGAGATTTCAAATTTGCCAAAGAACAAAATTTAGCTATTAAAGTGGTAATTGTTCCGGAAATTGGTGGAGAAGAAACTTTAAAATCAGCCTATACAGAAGCGGGAATTTTAGTTAATTCTGGTGACTTCAATGGCATGAATTCTGTAGATGCGAAAAAAGCCATTATCGAATTTGCCGAAAAACAAAACTTTGGTAAATTAAGAATACAATATCGCCTCAGAGATTGGTTAATTTCTCGACAACGTTATTGGGGCGCACCTATCCCTGTTATTCACTGTCCTGAATGTGGAATTGTGCCAGTTCCTGACAAAGAGTTACCTGTACAATTACCAGAAGATATCGAATTAAATGGCCGTGGTGGTTCACCTTTAGCACAATTAGAAAGTTGGGTAAATGTCCCTTGTCCAACTTGCGGTACTCCTGCGAAACGGGAAACCGATACAATGGATACTTTTATTGATTCTTCTTGGTATTTCTTACGTTATTCTGATGCCAAGAATGGGGAAAAGATTTTTGATTCTGGTAAAGTAAATGATTGGATGCCTGTAGATCAATATGTGGGGGGAATTGAACACGCAATTTTACATTTATTGTATTCGCGTTTCTTCACTAAAGTATTGAGAGATAGAGGTTTATTTAACTTTGATGAACCATTTCAAAAGCTGTTAACTCAGGGAATGGTACAGGGTTTAACTTACATGAACCCAAATAAAGGTGGTAAGGATAAATGGATTCCTTCAAATTTAGTTGATGCTAATAATCCTGTAGATCCGCAAACTGGAGAACCTTTACAACGTCTCTATGCTACCATGTCCAAATCAAAAGGAAATGGTGTCGCCCCGGAAGATGTCATTAATAAATACGGCATTGATACGGCGCGGATGTTCATTTTATTTAAAGCACCTCCTGAAAAAGATTTGGAATGGGATGAGGCTGATGTTGAGGGACAATTCCGCTTTTTAAATCGCGTTTGGCGGTTAGTTACTGATTATGCTGCTGCGGGTGTTTGTCAGCAAAAAGCAGAAGTTGATAAGTTAAATAAAGCGGAAAAAGATTTGCGTCGCGCCATTCATATTGCGATTCAAGCAATTACGGAAGATGTGGTAGATGAATATCAATTCAATACGGCAATTTCGGAATTAATGAAGTTAAGTAATGCCTTAACTGATGCTGATTGTCATAATTCGCCAATTTACGCGGAAGGGATTCTAACTTTGGTGATTATGTTAGCACCTTTTGCCCCCCATATTGGTGATGAATTATGGCAATTGTTGGGGAATAAAAATTCTGTGCATACCCAAACTTGGCCAAGTTTTGATCCTGCGGCTTTGATAGCTGATGAAATTACTTTGGTAATTCAAATTATGGGTAAAACTCGCGGTGCTATTCAAGTTCCTTCAAAATCTGACAAAGCGGAGTTGGAAAAATATGCGCGGGAGTCGGAGGTTGGACAACGTTATCTTGAAGGGAAGGAAGTTAAAAAGGCGATCGTTGTTCCTGGTAAGTTGGTGAATTTCGTTTTGGGTTAATATTTTTGTAGGTTGGGTTAAATGAAATGCAAATCAACCTAACCTACAAATTTTGTATTCTTATTCATGTAAGATACATGAATATACTTAGGTAAAAATAAAAGTTTTATATTGCATTATTATACTGAAATAGCTGAATATACATCTGTCAGACATTACGCACTTACTTTTTCTGCCCAAAAACCTTACTGCAAGGACTCTAGTTTCCTTGCGTCAACCTAACCTACAAACTTTTATTGCTTGAATAAGAGTGAATGAACCACGAAGGAAGAAAGAAGAAGAAGATAAGTAATATTGCACTGGGAAGGGAGTATAATGGGTGTGGTCTACTTGTAAAGTTAAAAGACTATTATTTATTTATGTACTTACAAAGAATTCAAGTACCTGATTTTCGGGCTTTAAAAGATATAGATATTAGTTTTGAGAAGGAATTTATTCCGCGTATTTTTCCCCTTGGTAGTCAAAATGGAGGGGGTAAAAGTACATTGTTACAATTGATTTTTGTGTTGTTACACTGTTCTGGAAATCCTGATAGAGTGGAGTTTATACAAAATTTACTTTCTGGTTTTCAGGTTAATCATGAATCTGGAAAAAGGACATTAGCTATCATTGATATTTGGGATGGTAGTAAAACTATAACATTAGAGTTTTTTGTTAGTAATGAATCTTATAT
>NZ_JADEWA010000219.1:0-8689 GCF_015207865.1 Dolichospermum sp. LEGE 00246 | reverse complement strand
CTATTATTACTATTTAATAGAGAAAGGAATATTTTTAACCATTGTTTCCAACCTCCTCCAAACTCAGTTGCTAATTTGGAAATATAACCCTGACTCATCCCAGAAACTGCTGCTACAACTGGTTGAGTAATCTTTTGTCCCTGTAACCAAAGTTCCTTAATTGCGGTTTCAATTTTCCACCAAGATTTCTCATCCTTACAACCAGCTTCAATCGTAATTTCTGCTGCTTGTACACATTTGAATTCATATTCTAAAAAGCTTAAATCGTAATCAGCACAGAAGTAAAAATAAAGTTCTGATTCTGGGCGATTATTTACTCTTAATCTGCCGATAGCTTGGATAATTTCAGATTGTGTAACCCAGTTAATAAACTTTTGTAACTCTTGATTTATTTCTGAGTGATCTAACGAGTTATTACTACTGTTAGTATTTATTTCCAAATTATCTAACTGATACTCACTTTTGTTATGACTGGATTTTAAAGTTAGATATAATGTTTCTAAATGACCAATATTTTGATAGGGAATTCCAAAAGTCGCTAAGGCTGTAATTTCCTGGAAATCGTTAGAACCGCGACTGTCTCTAAACCAACCACCATCTTCATTTTCACAGCATTTCACAAAGTCAATAAATTTGATATCACTATGACGAGACAATAATTCTTGTCGCAGTGCGCTGACTCTTTCTTGACAGTAGGAAGAACGATTTTTAGAAACTTGTCCTAATCCGGTGATTTGGATAATTTGTAAATTGTTAGTTTTAGTTATTTCTTGCTCTACAGTTAAAATTTCCTCTGGGTTAATATCAAACCACCAAGCTATGTACTCAGGTTTGGTGGTAGCGTCTAAGTAAACATTCCATTTTGTTGATTGACTAATCGCACTATGACGGGAGTTACGAGTTGTAATACTTAGCTTTCCATATTCAATGCGAATTGTACCAGGAATCTGTTTACCCCAAACTTGTAAAAACGGTATAAACCAGTTAACTATTATCTCTACTTGAATTTTCTCCACTAATTCAGAGATGGGATTACCAAACTGTTTTCGCATCTTCTTTGGTAAATCACTTAAATCTATTCCATACTTACTGGTGGAGTTAAAGATTGGTAATAAATCTGGTTGTAAAACTTCTATCGCTTTTGTGATAATTGCATCTAAATTTTCAGGTGGTGTACCCAACATTCTTCGGACATCAGCATCATTCCAACCGTAGTAAGGTTGTTGAATATCTCCTGTTATACATTGCCTTAAAATTGCCCACATTGGTTGTAATTGCAGACTGATTTCAGGAGAATTAGTCATTAACTCTGCCATTACTCGGTCAATATCCCGTAAATTGGCAGTGATAGTATTAACTGGTTGTACTGTTTGCATAACTTCATCCCAGAAAATACCGCTAGTTGACCAGTCGAAATCTTCTGGTTTGGGTGCGCTATCGGGATGGGAACGAATGCGATCGCTCTTGAAAGTCTCTTTTCTTAGATACCGATGTCCAAAACCTGCTCCAGCAACACCACGACAAGCTTCTAGTAAGTGACAAGTAGCGCAAATAGGATTTTCTGCACCTTCAATAGAGTCTAAATTTTTGCTGCGTAAAACATTAAAAATTTGACTGCGATGACAATTACCTTTTGTATCTGGTGTTTCTCCCTGCTTAGGCCATCTTAAATAGGGTTTGCCATTTGGGGTAGTATCCCAAACCATACCTGAATTACGTACATTCAGATATTCATAATTGCGCTCAATTGTTTCTGTACTGACATTGCGAGCATGACTGGTAAAGTACCATAACTTTTCTACTCCCAATGCTTTTGGTAAAGCTGTTCCTGCATCATGGCTTTTAAATGTACCAGTGGGACTTTTATCTAAAATGTGTTTCCAACCTGCTGCAATAGCTTCAGTGTACACTTGCAAACGCTGGCCTTTTTTGAAGATAATTTTTGGTGGCTGTTGTAAATTGCCATATTTGGGGAACTTTCCAGGTTTGTACTCAATCACCTTGCACGGTGCAATGGGTGAGGATAAACTTTGACCATCTTCCGAAAGTAGTTGTTTATTATCAGGTTGTGATATTGGGTTCGATTGATTTTTGATAACTCCCTCATGGGAAAGTAGCTGTCTTTCCTCTTGTGGTATTAAGTCTGGTTGATTCTTGATAACTTCCCCATCTGTGGAAAGTTCTGTTTTTCCGTCTTCCCTATTCTCTGTTCTCCTATTTGTGGTTCTCTCACCCAAATCATTATGATCAGCATTTAACCCACCGGATACTCCCGAATTTTGTTGACCAAAACCTTTCTTGGGACGATAACGCTCCACCATCCGCCCAAACCATAGCTTCAGCTTGTAGAGCATTCCCCATTCTCGGTCTATTTGAGCTAGGGACTCTTGTACTTGTTCTGAACAACCAGCAAAAAACTCTTCTGGTGTTATGGTTGCGCTGACCGTTTGCGGAGCGTTTTCAAGAGAAAGCATCGTTTCATTATGCCAACTCACCACCACCTGATATCCACCTTTACGGCAGTATTCAACGCCTTTTGCATATTGGTGAATTAAACCTATGTTGTCTGTAGAATTGGTAGCGGGTTTTAGCCTAATTAGCTTATCCTGCCCCAACTGGAATGAACCTTGTTTGAGTAGTTTTCTGATTTGCTGATGGATATGATGGCGATTCAGGTAAGCAGCAGTGCTAATTAGTTTAATCTCATCTTGCCGACCTACGGCCAGTAATTCGTCAATGTCTAATTGCTCTTTGGTTTCGAGTTGTCCCCAGTCACCCACAGATAGAGAATATCTCAATTTACGACACTGTTGCAGAGTATCTTCGTTGGCTTTGGCAATGTGGGGATTGAGTATTGCACCAGCATCAGGCATCAGCTGAATTTCTTGGGGACGTAACCGCTTGAGGTAATCTTTGAGGGTTTGTTGACCATAGCGTGCGGCAGATGCTGTACCAATCACTACAATATCAGTTTGCCCAGAACGCCACAAAGACACGGCGGTGAGTAGAGATTTGAGTGCGCCTTCGCAGAGAATTATTACTTTTACCTTTTTGGCGTTTGGATGTTTCCAGCAAAACAGAGGTAGTTCGCCATTTGGTAATTGGGGTCCGCTTCCTCCCTGGTAGGCACTACTCAACCAAATGTATTTGGGTTGAGTTCGCAGCGTGGCAATTTGAAAACCGGTGATTTGAAAATTGGGGTCAAGGGCTGCGATCGCTATTCCTTCTCTCCCCAATAGTTTACCTTCAGGTGAAATACCCGTAAGAGCTGACGTTACACCCGCAGGGGAATAAGCTCCAGGTTCCCAACTTCTCACCCAGCCTAAGTCTTTGAGCCAGTTAATCTCTTGAGTAGTCAACTGTCGTTGTTCTTGGAGATGGGAGAAATGTTGAGTACCCAAACTACTCACTGTGGAGTTTAAAAGTAATCGGTTTTGGCGATCGCGTTCCTCAATACTCAACCCCTTGTTTGTTTGTCTACTGTCAGCCCGTTTTTGAGGCGAATACAGAGGCTTATCATGGTTTTGGGCATTTTGGTCATCTAGAACAAATAAACCGCCCATATCGTTACGCAGGGGCTTGATAAAGCGATAACCAGCCGGGGCATCATGTTGGCTGAAACTCCGTAGGCACTCAATTAGATTATCTGGGCGAATAGCGCAACCGTGATGGTTGCTACAGACAGGACAAGGATTGCGTTTGGTGGTGTATTGACGTTTCATGGCAGCGCACTCAAAACTAGGTGAGTAGTCCCCGCAGGGCTGGAATAGATGTTCTGACTAGCATACAACCCCGTTTTGAGTAGTTTTTTTTCTGCCATATCTATATAATGTGCAATTTTTAGGTGATTTTGGTGGTTAGGGGGTTAAAGCTTTATTGGGTAAGGGTTTTATGAAAATCAATTATCACAAGGGGGGGAGTTAATTATCACAACAGGGGGAGATAATGAGTAGTCGAAAATTGCCCTTTTTTATTCTCAATAAGGGTGAGTAGTTTTTATTTTTGAACATAATATCAATGGTTGTGAGCTTTATTGTTGTCAACAAGCTGGATATTTATCACAAATGAGGGATTTAGCGATCGCTTCTTAGTGTGATTTTGGAAGTAATCACTTGAGGGGGAATTAGTGAGTAGTCGAAAATCGCCCTTATTTATTGTCAATAAGGGCGAAAAGTTTTTATTTTTAAACGTAATATTAGGAATTTTAGGTTTTGATATTGTCAATAAGCTGGACTTTTATCATGAGTGGGGGATATGGCGAATGTTTTGGGAATGATGGGGTAGATCATTTAGCATCGGTCATAGTTACTCTTACCGAAAGCGATCGCAGTGCTGACGGTAGGTATGGTATAATTCTTTTCTTATTGAATTCTCTGGCTTGAATCCTGACTATACTAAACACGGTTAGGATTTGGACTTTTCTAAAATTATGAAAACCCTGGATGTGTAGGGGTAATTCATGAATTACTCCTACCTATAGAATCAAATGATTAAGCCGTTTTGAGTATAAATTTTACTTACTATTTTTTTTGTATTAAGAAATAATAGAAAAAGCTGAACTTTTCAAGATAAAAAAATTATGGAGTTCTTGGCATTTGAAAATTATTAAGTTTACAAATATTGTCAGGGTCAACTTTATTTTTTACTGCTTCTGTTCTCGCATTAATACAAGCAGTAATGATGGTAGAATTGGCTCTAATTACTTCTCTGCTAGTTTCATGTTTTTGTCTAATATTTTCTAAATTGCTTTGATTGGTACAGGGATTAGTATTAAATGTAGTTGAAATTTGAAAAGCATCTTGATTACCATTATTAATATAGCCACTAGAAATAGATAAACCGCATTGACTAGTAGATGAACTATAACCACTAAAACTAGAACTAAAAGCAGAAATACTTTGATTATTTGTGTTTAAATAAGGTGAAGTTTCTGTATAGGGAGTTACGGTAGTATTCGTGTTGGTTGGTACAGTAGTAGCTGTATCAGTAATTGGTGTGGTATTGGATTCAGGAGATACAACAGGATTTCCACCTCCTGCTGCTAAAGAACTAGAAGCGTATAAATTAGAAAAAAATAGATAAATTAGACAAAAATACCATTTATTTATTTGGCTCATAATTTTTATTTAGCCTATTTATTTAGTAAGTAAGGGTTTAGCAATGCTAAACCCCTAAAAAGAAGAAAATTGAGCAATCATTCAATTAGTTAGTACGCCAACGTTGATTACCATTTTTAGGATCACATTGAATCATGTGGATGCGTCCTCCATCTTTACGGTATGGCATATCAACACAGTAATTTTGATCCGGTCTAGTACCTGCCCGTTTGATATGAAAAGAGCCATTATCTAAATCGGGAAAAATCCAATTTTGATCAGGATCATTCGCAGCACAAGGACTCCAAACATTCATTTGTGAATTATTAGAAAGATAACGAGCATTGAGACAGCCACCAGTAGACTTATGTTTTAACATCTCTCCCCATTGACCTTTTGAACGTTCAAACTGCTGATCAGGATCGCTATAATCTTTTGTCCACGATGACATTACAGGCTTAGTATCAAATTTTGGAAAGTTGTTATTGGTGTTTAGAGCAAAACCATCAATAAAATAGGTTTTTAAGCCTACGGGAGGGGGTGGAGTAGTCCCTCCATAACTTCCATCATTGAAAAGTAACGCCCTTCCTGCAATCTTATCAGCTTTAACAGTTTGACCATTTTTAACAGCAGTGCCATCATAGGGGGTAATTCCGTTATAAAAAGTCCAGCCCCCCATATCACGACCGTTCCAACTTTGGGCAGCACCATTTCGTTGTAAGCTAAAATGGACGTGTCGTCCTGTGGCTGAACCACCACATCCTGTAGTTGTACCTGTATTTCCTACGTATGCTCCACGACCAACAGAAGTTCCATTAAAGGAAGGAGTATTGCTAAGATGATAGTAGGCTGTTTGAAAACCGTCAGAATGACGAATAACTACTTGCGAACCTCTACAACTTGTAGTAGCAACACCATCTCTTGCGGCTTTAACTTGTTGATCTCCTCCAGCAAAATCTAAAGCTGCTCGATCACTTCCTGCAACGATTGCATGAGGACCCCCGTTATAATTCCAAGATTGTCCAGCAGTCCAGGGAAGAGATAATAAAGCACTATTATCACCAGCTTGAGCTTTTGGTAAGAACCAAGAATCATCATTTTCAGTAAAAATTGCTTTTTCTTGCTGATTAATAACCGTGCGGGGAGCATTCTTTACCATTTTGACAAAATCAGGGGTAAAATCAACTTTTGCTACCCAACCTCTATTAGTTTTCCGGGCTACCCATAAACGAGTCCAAAGTTGATCTTCATTAGGTTTAGGAATGTTAATAATTCCAAATGCCCAATTCTGCTTAGAATCTAAACGTTTAATCTCGTTATATATCTTATTAGCAGAAGGCGCACCTGCTTCTTTAGCAGATATTTGAACTGCTTTTTCGATATTTTCTGAGCCTTGTTCAGGCTGTATAATACTTTGAGCTATTTGAGATAGTTGAGGTATGTTGACAATACTTGCCCCCAAAATCGTAAATACACCCAATGCAAAAATGTTACTATGTGAGAAAATTGGAGCAAACTTTTTACTGAGTTTACTTTCGATATTATTTTGTGCCATAATGAACCCCACCAATATATTGAATGATATTGAATGAATAGTCTTAACCCCGTGAAGGTTAGGACTTTTTTGTTTCATGACAACCTTAATCTAGTCCAATACTGATGTCACGCGAAAATACGGAAAATAAGAAAGAACTTAAGCTCAAGTTAATTCAGCCTGAAAAGACACTAAAAAACCTGATAATCCGAGTAATTAATATTTATATAGAGTTTTAGCCAGGTAAACCTACCAAGAAAAGGTAATTTTGAGTTTTTTATCAAGATTGTTGACAAACTTGACTCAAACTGAGCTTGATACAGGTTATACTGAGTTAAATTTTATTTAACTTCCTTAACTTCCTTATTAACTTTCGATCACTTGAATTTAGCTACTATGACATCTAAGCAAACTCGCAACGTACCCACATACTACTTAAGTGAGCAGGGTTATCGAAACCTCAAAAATGCGATCGCTTCTGAATTTCCTGATGGTTATGGATTAGAAGACTTAGCTGTAACAGTATCAAAAAATAATGATTCTTTGCATATTGACACTATCTCAAAAATAATTAATAGAACAGAAAAAGTTAGAAAATCCTCTATTAAAACTTTATTTGAAGCTTTTTATATCCTCTTAATAGATAATGATCTAACTCGTGATCTTCCTATCATAAATAATTTTGAAGATGATCCTAATTTCGTGGGACGTAACGACGATATCGTACATCTTAACAACCTCATCAACAAAGGTGCAAAAATTATCCAAATCATCGCACCTGGAGGAACTGGTAAAACTATTTTAGCCAGTAAATATCTAGAAAGTAAGTTTAAAACAGTCTTAGAATTTCCTATTGGTAAAGAAATAAAAGATATTGCCTCAATAGAAAATCTTTTAGAATTTAATTTGCGTAAATTAGGAGAAGAACCTGGAAAGGAGTTAATGGAATCATTACAGCGATTAAAGCAGAAACTCCAAAACCAGGAAATAGGTATTTTAATAGATAACCTCGAACCTGCTTTAGATACTTCTGGTAAGTTTATTGAACAGCATCGTAGTTATGTAGAATTATTGCGAATTTTAACAAATTCTAGCATTAAGTCTATTACTCTTATTACCAGTCGTGAGCGTCTTTGTGAGTGTTTAGATATTATTCTGTATAAACTGCCTAGTTTAAATATAGAAGCATGGTATGAATATTGGCATCATCAAGAAATTAACCCAAATACTCCTATATTAACTGAAATTCACAAAGTCTATGGTGGTAATGCTTTGGCTATGAAAGTACTATGTAATCCCATTATAAATGATTTTAATGGAAATATTATTGCTTATTGGCAGGAAAATAAAACTGAGGAAAATTTAGAAGTAGAAACTGTGGTAGCGAATTTAATTAAAGAATAATTTGAAAGATTAGCTCATATTAATCTTGATGCTTATAATTTGCTTTGTCGGATGGGATGTTATCGGTATCAAGATGAATATGTTTCGACTGTACCAGAAAAAGGTGTATTCTGTTTACTTTGGGATGTAGTAAAAAATCAGCATAAAAGAATTATTAAAATTTTGAAAGACCGTGCTTTAGTTGAATTCAATAATGATGAATATTGGTTACATCCTGTAATTCGCAAAGAAGCAATAGAAAGATTGAAAAATAATAAAGATTGGGAAACAGCCAATACTGAAGCAGCAGAATTTTGGACTGAAAGTGTTGAAATTATTGAAAATGTCAAAGATGCCTTAACTGCTTTTGAAGCAAGCTTTCACTACTTGCAAATTAATAATATTGAAAAATTATCGTATACTCTTTGTCAAGAGAGAGAAAGTAATTTTGGTAATTTTGAAAGCCTTAGTAGGGCTTTTTATAGAATTGGATTACTCAATAAAATGAATCAAATGATCCAACTAATTCTTAAAATTGATAATATTGATGAAAAAAAATATGTAAGTGAGTTGTACAATGCAGCAGGTAGTTTTTATTGGTTATCTGGCGACATACATGAAGCTATCAAATATTTCGATCAGGGTAAAGAAACTGCAATAAGGCATAATTATAATA
>NZ_JADEWA010000218.1:0-8697 GCF_015207865.1 Dolichospermum sp. LEGE 00246 | reverse complement strand
CACCCGAAGCATTAACATTATCATTCCCTGTCGTATTATTGCCTCGGTAGTAGAAATTCTCAATTCCCGTAATAGTTCCCCCGGCTGAAGTTGTGCCGTTATTGGGGTCACTGTAGTTAACGGTTGTACCTGTTGCTAGTCCATAGAGGGTGAGTGAGTCAGTTCCTGCACCTCCAATAATTACGTCTGCTTCGGCATTCTCTGAGAAGCCATCATCACCCGCACCCCCGTCTAAAGTATCATTACCCGCTTCACCATAGAGGTTATCATTCCCCCCTAACCCTGAGAGAGCATCATTACCTGTTCCTCCATAGAGATGATCTTGATTGGTGTCACCCCCTTGCAGACTGTCATCTCCGGCTTCTCCATACAGTTGGTTATATCCCGTTGCACTACCAATGACCGTATCATTGCCTGCACCCGCATAGATTTCATTTTGCCAATAGCCATTGTAATCTGTAGCGGAAACGTTGATATTATCGTTCCCTGAACCTGTTATGAGTCGAGTTCTTTCTATTCCTTGGAAGACTGTGCCGTTATTTGACCCACCTGTGATACTGCCATTATTGACATTGGTATAGATAATGGTGGTGTCGGCTGTGTCGTTACGGTTGTCAATATCCAGAAAGTCGTTGCCATTTCCCCCAATGATGCTATCTGCACCTGTTCCTGGAGAGAAATTATTATCCCCAGAAGTGCCAACAAAGTTATTATCTTCATTGCCTCCGGTAAAATTCTGCATCTCAACGGCAAGAACATTCCCATTGAGGCTAATAAATCCGCGATCGTCCTCCGCTTTCAACTGACCTAACTCTGCATCAGACAGACTTTCCCTTTGTACCAACGCTGAAAAAATCGCCCCTTCATCCCCCTGACTATCTGCACTATTGAGCAAACTATCAACCTTGTGACCAATTTCCTCCAAAAGTAAGCCCACCAGAGGTTCAATGGAGATTGCTTCACTACCGTTAGCAATGGCACTCAGAAACGCCTCAGACAGATAAATCCGATTGGTAGAGACGGCATACGCCCCATTCGCCCCATTCAACTGTGCCGACGAGAGGAATTCAATAGTTGGAATAACGTTAAAATCCTGATTCTGCCAAGCCTGTGCCAAACTTAAAGCTGTTTCAACCTCAAAACTTTCCCCAAATGCCAAACGCATCTTATCTATGAATCCCGGATTGGTGGCAAATTTCCTGAGATATTGCTGTACCTCTTTTACTACAATGCCATTGACATTGGTTAAATAGTTGGGATTAGAACCACCATTACCAAGATTAATTAATTCAAGTGCTAAAATGCCACTGTATGCTGCTAATACTTCTGGATGGAAAGCTACGGATTTTTTGCCATCTGTAACGGGAAAACTCACCTCTAACTCCCAATTTCCGCCTAAAGCTGCATTGCCTGTTTTTGTTGCCGATGCCCTAATACTTGCTTTTGTAATCTGATGTAACTTGCGAATAAATTCTTCTCCAGCATCTCCAGCAGCCACATTACACCCATAAAGTAAAATGCTATTGCTTTGCCAATGCTGTAATAAATCAGCATATTTACTGATACTATCTAAATTAAGTTGACTATTTCCTAAATACAAACATCCCGGCGCACCGTGAGAAACGATATGAATGGTGGTAATTTCGGGATGCTGTCGTAAAACTGCGGTGATTTGTTTGATACCGTCTTGATTGGGGTTAAGAGCGATCGCTTCTACCCCCTCTGCAACTCCCGCCTGTAGAGTTTGATAATCGGAAACAGATGGATCAATAAAGACAACTATTCCTGAATCTTCTTTTGCCTTAAATCCCACATTCCTCACCCCATTCGCCCAAGCACCCTGTAAACCTTCTGGTGATGTACCAAACGCCAGTATCATCTTTTCACGAAAATCCGGTCTTTGAGCAAACTGCTGAAGCCGTTCCTCAGTATCTCGAATTGCTATTTGCACAACACCTAATAGATCATTATGGGTTAGCCCATTCAAGTTCAGTGTTTCAGAGGATTTGATTAGGATCATCGGTTTAACTGGGTGCTTGGTGTAGATATTGTCAGATTACCTGTAATTGACAATACACTAAAGCGTAAATACAAGCAAGTGTTACTTTGAACAAATTAATAATTGTTCACTGTAGTACCTAATCCCCATTACCCATTAAACATCTAAGTAGGTGAACACAATAAAACCAATCTGTGTAAAGAAACATAAAATCGCCCAAACCCTCTTCACTCTTGCCTTTTGCCTTGCCATAACGACAATTGGCTGATTCTATCTTCATTTCTCACTCCTGACTGGGCGCAGGCCCTGCGCCCCTACCTCCTATCCCTAAGTAGGGTTTGCTGATAGCGTAGCGTTAGCCATACTTCTAGTACACTGTGGCGTAAGTGAATGAACCATTCTAAATCCTCCAAAAGCCTATACTGTCTTCATTTTGACTTTTGACTTCCGCCTTGCGGTACTAGCCCTCACAGACAACTTTTTCAGCAAACCCTAATTAGGGCTTGCTAAATAAAGCTAAAATCATTTATTAATAAGGGTTTCGCGGATTTTTATCAGAAAAAAGTGCAAGGTTCTGGCTGATGGTGTCTCAAAATAGGTGCATTTTTCTTTGTCGGATTTGGAAAATTGAGGATATCCAGATCGTTGAAACTGTTAGAAAGTTCCCAGTTAAGAGTTCCCTGCCTTCACAGACAACTTATTCAGCAAACCCTAGTTAGGAATTATGAGTGATTTCTTGGGTGTTAACTGCTGGTAGGAGGGCGGTAAGGTGTGAGGTAACTTGACTGTAACGACGGGTAATGAGTAATGAAGAACGACATTGGATGGCGAGTTGATCTGTGTATCTTCCCAGGGTTTGGCGTTCAATTCCCCACAGACGGCTAGTACCAACAATGGTCAAATCAACATTTTCGGAGGCTGCAATTACGGCTTGGATTGGTTCTGGGGATGTAACGCTTTTGATTTCAATGCGATCGCGCACACTCTTTGGTAATCGCTCAATCATGGCGTTGAGTTCATAACTTAATTCTTCTTGGATGTGAGTGCCTTTAAAGACTTGTAAAACTTGTAAAATAGAAGTATCCCGATTAATCAGCATTCTCAGGGCGATAATTAATGCTAAATCGTCGTGGATGTTGGCGGAGTAGGGAACTAATAAACTTTCAATAGCGTTGCCTCCCTTATCTACAAACACGGCGACATCTACTGGTGTGGTACTGAGAATTTGTCCGACTCTTCCCCCTAACCGATTGTTGCTAAAAGCTGGACGATGCCAACCGACGAGAACTAAATCTGGTTGTTCAATTTTGGCTATCTGTGCTGTTTCTCTGGCGACATTGCTAGATATGCGAACTATAGGATGGATATAGGAGCGTGTTTCTGGTGGTTCTAGGGTGGCAATTAATTCTTCTAATTTTTGGCGACGTTCGGCAATAAGTCTGTCGGCTTCCGTTGGGGTACTTTCAAAACCATAGTCTTCTTCGAGTTCAATGAAGCTGAGGGGATAAACCACAGCAGGTTGTCGGTTATTAACAGCGATCGCCGTTGCTAACTGTAACAAACCTTTTTGGGTAGCGGGATTAGCCACTGGGACTAATATCCGATATTGGGTAATATAAGGTTCGCTGGGGACTGGTACGGCTTCTGCTGGGATTTCTGCTTCTGGTTCAACAACATCTAATCTGATCAGGCGTTTCGGATAGGTAAATTCCAACAATGGTGAAGTCATGAATGTTGTCACCAAAGCCATAATTACTAACATGGTGAAAAGTAAAGGTGTAATCACGCCTAACTCTAAACCAATATTCAAGACAATTAATTCAGTTAAACCGCGAGTATTCATCAACCAACCCAGGGCTGATGCTTCCCGTTTGTCAATGCCGCTGAATCTAGCTGCTACATAAGCACCAATATATTTACCGCCAATGGCTACTAATAAAATTAAGGCTGACAATAGCCATAAATGAGGACTGTTAAGTAAACCAATTTGGGTTTTTAAACCACTGTAGGCAAAGAAGATTGGTAACAAAAATATGAGGACAAAATCTTCAGTTTTAATCGCTAGTTCTCTGACTAACTCTTCATCTTTGGGCATGACTGCGCCTAATAAAAATGCCCCAAAAATTAGGTGAATACCGATAAATTCAGTAATTAAGGCGGAGGAGACAACCCCCATATAAATTACAGCCAGAACGAATTGACTCAACCGCCCAGCCCGACGATGATGTTTACTCAGACGTTGGAGAAACCATCGCCCAATTGTGAACATGAAGCCAATATAAGCAATACTTTCAATAATGGTGAGAATAGCTTGCCCGTCAATACTACCGTGACGAGCGACAGCGATCGCTACTGCTAAAATACACCAAGCTGTCACATCATCTACTGCCGCACAAGTTAAGGCTAATGTCCCCAAACGAGTTCCCTGTAAGTTATTTTCGGTGATAATTCTCGCCAACACCGGAAAGGCAGTAATTGACATTGCTGCCCCTAAAAACAAGGCAAAGGGGACAAAATTGACCTGGGTACTAGAAACTAAGGGATAAAGGACAAAAGATAATACAAAAGCCGAAGCAAAGGGAACAATAATACTGAGATTAGAAATAAGAATGGCAGTTTTTAAGTTACCACTCAGATATTTGGGATTTAATTCCAACCCAATCAGAAACATGAAAAATATTAGCCCAATTTGCGATAAAATATTCAAATAAGGCATGGTTTCTGGTGGAAACAGGCTATGAGCTAAACCAGGAGCAATTAAACCAAATAATGATGGACCAAGCATGATACCAGCGAAAATTTCGCCAATTACCAATGGTTGTTTAATTGCTTTGAATCCCAGTCCCACAAGTCGAGAGAGTCCAATCACAATTAATACTTCAACCAAAACGAGAATAACCGTGTGCATATTTTCCTCATTAACGATGATCCGAGTTGACTATGATAATTCTTGACAATGGTTTAAATTGTCAACCCAATTAGATATATTTTCGACTATTTTTATTAATCTAAGATGTTAATTATTGTTACTTTGTTATCTGGATAATCTCAAAAAATCAGTATTAATTTGTTGTTAAACTGTCAATAAACTTGAGAATTAGCAAGTATAAAACCTAAATCAAGAGAATCAAGTGGTCAGAACCTTTGATTAATAAATTATTTCCGCATAAAAGCTGACAATAAACCATAAATTCTTAAACAGTCCTCTGATTAAAAATTAGAAAAAATGTCTCAGGTGTAACCTAAAATACTTGCCGGCAAATCCTGTCTTTCTTATTCTGTCTTCTTCTGACAAAGGGCGCAGGCCCTGCGCCCCTACCTCCTGAATCGAGGAAAGAATTTAGGTTTATAGCCAAAAAATTGTAAATATGGCGTTAAATTTTGTTAAGATTAGAGACGGCGTTAGCTTTGCCCCCTGTCCCCTACCCACGAGACGCTTCATGCTGCGATTAGAACATATCAGTAAAATTTATCCTACAGGCGAAGTTCTTAAAGATGTCAACTGGGAAGTCAAACCAGGAGATCGTATTGGTTTAGTTGGTGTTAACGGTGCGGGAAAATCCACCCAATTGAAAATCATCTCTGGGGAGATTGAACCCACCGCTGGAGAAATTATTCGTCCCGCCAGTCTACATATAGCTTATCTTAACCAAGAATTTGAGGTTGACCCCACTCGTACAGTTAGAGAAGAATTTTGGACTGTATTTAAAGAAGCTAATGAAGTGCAGAAGGCTTTAGCTCATATCCCTCATGAGATGGAAACAGCTAATCCAGAAGAGTTAGATGAGCTAATTCATGAGTTAGATCGGTTACAGCGTCAGTTTGAAGCTTTGGATGGATATAACTTAGACTCACGGATTGGTAAGATATTACCAGAGATGGGATTTCAACTAGAAGATAGCGATCGCCTAGTTAGTGCCTTCTCCGGTGGTTGGCAAATGCGGATGAGTTTAGGCAAAATTCTCCTGCAAAAACCTGACTTATTACTACTGGACGAACCGACAAACCACCTAGATTTAGAAACCATTGAATGGTTAGAAAATTACCTCAGAGGTTTAATTACCCCAATGGTCATAGTTTCCCATGACCGGGAATTTTTAGATCGTCTGTGTAACCAAATCGTTGAAACTGAAAGAGGAGTTTCTAGTTCTTACCTGGGTAATTACTCATCCTACCTGCAACAAAAAGCCGAAAATCAGTACGCACAACTCAACGCTTACGAACGTCAACAAAAAGAATTAGAAAAACAACAGGCATTCGTAGAAAAATTCCGTGCCAGTGCTACTCGCAGTACCCAAGCGAAAAGTAGAGAAAAACTACTTGATAAAATTGAACGCATTGAAGCACCGACAGGAGGAATGAGAACCCTACATTTCCGTTTTCCTGATGCCACTCGTAGCGGTAGAGAAGTAGTAGAAATTAAGGACTTAACCCATATTTATGGGGATAAAATTCTGTTTTTATCCGCAAATCTGCTGGTGGAAAGAGGAGACAGAATTGCCTTCCTTGGTCCCAACGGTGCAGGTAAGTCCACACTGTTAAAAATTATGATGGGTGTTGAACCACCCACAGAAGGGATTGTGAAATTAGGTGATCACAACGTGATTCCTGGTTACTTTGAACAAAACCAAGCGGAAGCCTTGGATTTAAATAAAACCGTCATGCAAACCATCCATGACGAAGTTCCCAACTGGACAAACGAAGAAGTCCGCACATTGTTAGGCAGATTCTTATTTACTGGTGATACTGTATTTAAGAAAGTTGCGGCATTGAGTGGAGGTGAAAAGGCTCGATTAGCATTGGCAAAAATGCTATTACGTCCAGCCAATTTAATCATCCTGGATGAGCCTACTAATCACTTAGATATTCCGGCAAAGGAAATGATGGAAGAGGCTTTGCAAAACTATGATGGTACTGTCCTTGTAGTTTCCCACGACCGTTATTTTATCTCCCAAGTGGCTAACAAAATTGTCGAAATTCGTGATGGTGATTTTCATGTTTACTTAGGAGATTATCACTACTATCTCGATAAGAAAGCTGAGGAAAAAGAACTGGCGGAATTGGCAGCAGCAGAAGCCGCAAAAGCCGCTAAAAAAGCCGCTAAATCTGCCAAAGCTGGAGCAAAGCAGAAATAGGTAATCTCGGCAAATGGGTGACTGATTGTGTTTCTGGCTTTCTGTCACCTATTTTTTAATAATGATATTTTAAGAATTATGGAACGCAGATCAACGCAGATAAACACAGATAAATATGGATGATTATTTTTCTGTGCAGTCTCAGATAAAATTAGTATTACAAAAGAAATTAGGCGTTGCTGAATTGAGGTATGAAATTCCCAAATTTAACCTTTAAAACTCAAACCTCAGTGCGTCTTTGCGTCTTTGCGCCTTTGCGTGAGACTAAAATTCATATCCTAATTCAGCAACGCCAGAAATTACATAGCAACAATACTCCCGGATGTAAAGACTTGTTTTGCTGTTAATTGTAAGTTGGGAAAGTAGGAATCATTGTTTTGAAATAATCGCTTTTGATATTCGTCTTCTATTAATGTACAAATTGTAATTGTTGGCTGTTTGATTTTGCCGATATATTCTCTACCACCAATGCCTGAATAATCTACAATCCAATATTCAGGAACAGCTAATAGGGCGTAATCTTCAAGTTTGCGAGCATAATCATTTTGCCAGTTTGTGCTGACGACTTCAGCAATTAGTTTAATTGACTTTCCTGATGTAATTACAGGCTCTTGTTGCCATAATGGTTCATTGATTAGTTGTGTTTGGTCTAATACGATCACATCGGGACGAAAGGCTGTGTTTGTTCCCAATAGTTTGATCAATTTCTACATTCAGTTTTCGCCCAATTAAAGATGATACCTGTTCATGGGGTTCTGTTGGTTCGATCTCGATTAATTCCCCATCAATAAGTTCATAGCGATCGCTGTCGCCATACTGAGTAATAAATTCATTAACTGTAATTAGTTTTAGGGGTGATTGTACCATTATTATGTTTCTTGCTGATTAAATAAAGATTATTCTGGCAGCTTGGAAACTGCACTTTCTTACTTATTTGGCAATCAGATTAGATTAATAAAATAAACTGTCCAAACCTTTTTTACGGACTAAATGTAGTAATTTAAGAGCCGCGCCTGTAGGTCGTTTTTGCCCAATTTCCCATTTTTGAACGTTTAACTAAAGTATATCACTTGGTGCTATTATTGTTATAATCAATCCTTAGTCACCATAAAAACAACTCAAGAGCCAATTTACTTGCAAACAGATGTTATCTAAACTAAGAGTTCAACACTATAAAAGCCTTTTTGATACAGAAGTTGATTTAGAACCATTGACTGTATTCATCGGTCCTAATGGTTCTGGAAAATCGAATATTTGTGAAGCACTAGCTGTATTATCTGATTTTCTGCGAAAGCTGATAGATACTAAAAATAATAAGCAGATAATAACCCTATTTTCTGATTCTTTAAAAAGTTTAAGTAGAAATCAGCAGAATATTGAATCTAAATTCTGGCACGGAAAGCAAGATTATCTTTCCTTTGCTCTCACTTATCTGACAACAACAAAAACCACTGCTTATGACAAATATCAAGAAAATTTAGATATATCAGTTCATCTCGATTATCCTGAGCGAAAAATTAAAGTAGAAAATCTTGAAAAAAGTATAGATTTTATATGTAAAAC
>NZ_JADEWA010000217.1:0-8700 GCF_015207865.1 Dolichospermum sp. LEGE 00246 | reverse complement strand
GCTTTATTGATAATGCTAATAATTCATAAAGTTTTTAACTTGATTACAAATTAATATGCTGATTATTTGGTTGATTCCCAGCAAGTATTTTGCATCTTGCTGGATTAAGTTTAGCACGAAACCCAATAGTTTGATGCAGTTTTTGGCTATTTGCCATCTGAGGACTCACCAGAATTATACCAAGTAAAGAGACCGCCAACTAAGACGATCGCAGCTAAGGTAAAAAATACTGCTTTTAAGCCGATAAAAGTTTCCGCCACACCTGCTAAAGCCAAGGGGAGAGAAAGAGCAATATTAATCACGTTATTTTGCAGTCCAAATACCTTACCTCGCATAGCTGGGGGTGTTTCGGTTTGGATTGCAGTTTGCATAGGGATACCCACCAAAGCCCCAAATATTCCCACCAAAGCTATAAATAGCAGCACGGGTAAAAGTTGAGTGGTAAACAGTGATAAACCAATTAAAGATCCTGCCATACCTAGACAACCCCAAAAACTCAGTTGTTTATAGGAAAAGCGTTGTCCAAATTGTCCGAGAATTGTCGCCCCAATAGCCACACCAACACCAGCAGATGCTAATAAAAAGCCGAATTGAGAGGCTTTCAGATTGGGAATAATTTCTGCCATACGAACTGCCAGCACAGTCAGGGCGGCAAAGACAGAAAATAGGATAATTAGTTGTAATAAAGCATTGCGGATGCGATGATTTTCTTGGAGGTAACGTAACCCGTCGCGCAAGTCTGACAAAACATGGGGAAATTCTGTTTCCGGGGGATGGGGTTTTTCGTTAGTTTGTAGCAGAAATAATATTAACCCAGCGATCGCATAACTGCCACCCACCAAAATTTCCTTACCCAATCCCCCACCACCGCCTAATTGCCCCCACAGTCCGTCTGCTAATGCCAACACTGGTTCTCCTACCGCAAAACCCACAATCACCGAAGCCATCATTGTCGTTGTGTAGAGAGAATTAGCTGAAAGCAAATCCTGTTCTTTGACTATTAAAGGAATAGCCGATTGTTCTGCTGGAGCAAAAAATTGTGTTAAGGTAGAAACCAAAAAAGTTACCCCTAAAATAATCAAAAAACCCACAGGCAAAACGCCAACAGGCTGCCAATCATGGGTTAACCATAACAGGGTAGGAATAAGTAAAACCAGAATACCACGCCAAATATTTGATGCTACCAAAACAACTTTTTTTGACCAACGATCTACAAATACCCCAGCTACAGAGCCAAATAATACGGCAGGAATTGTAAACGCTATCATTAAAGCCGAAACCCAACCGCTAATACTTTGATCACTAGCTTGAAACTGGCTATTAATCAAAGCAATCATCAATACTAAATAAACCTTATCAGCTAATTGACAGAAAACTTGACCCGCCCAAAGAGCGAGAAAATTAGGGTTTTTTAATACAGGTAAAAACCCCGCCTGTTGATTATTTGCAGAATCCGTACCCCCAGAATCGGCATCTATTAATGGCAATGTTTCCGGCGTTAAATCCGTCGTTAATTTACCATTCAATTCCGCACCTTTTAATAATGGATCAGATTTTATTTCTGGTTCTTGAGAAATATCAGTTAATGGAATTTCTGCTGGGCAATTTCCATCTTCAGAAACATCTTGTAGTGACATTTCTGGACTATGAATATGACTAAGTTTAGGAGCAGAAGCAACATTATGATCTGATGCTTTATGCTTTTTTTTAGCGTCGCTAGGTGAGTGAGTTCGGCTTTTTTTATTTAAATCAGACGATTGCATCATGGTTGGCGGCAAAATAGGAATCAATCAAAGTGGCAGAGCGAATAGGTTGTCCTAAATGATACTGAACATACTGGCGTAGAATTTGCTCAACAGCTAACCATCCAGAATAGTCGGCTACATCTATTTGTATTATCTCTGTTTCCGACAGATGTTGAAGCATAACCAGTTGTTTCCCATTCAACCGACGAGAAATAATTGGTAACTCCTGCTGGTGAAAAACCGTTTCGTAACTAGGGTTAGAAGACCAGAATTGGGGATTGGAAACATTTGTCTGGCTTGTTTGTGTCATTTCCCTATTTTCCCGTTTCTCCTGCTCTATTTCTGTTCGCAAGGTTTTCCAAGCGTCTAAACAAATTATGCCACCAGAAGGAATGCTAAATCCAACTTGCCAATGGGGATTTGTCCAGTCTGGGGTTAAAAGCCGTTGAGTTAAACAACAAGACTCTACTTGTGGCTTTAGTCCCGCTAAAGATAAAAGTTGAAATACACCTTGAGCTAGATAGGCAACTACACAGTTTATTTCTATTTTTGGTATATCCTCTAGCCGCTGAAGATGCTCATTAAATAACTCATAAATTTCTGTTTGCGGTTGTTCGCTTAACGCTTGACACAGAACTATTTCCGCTAAATATTGACTAGCAGCTAATTTACCCAAATCCTTAGATAAACCCGGGTAGGTTTTGATAGTTTCAGCTTGAGTAATTCTATCGAGATTTCGTCCTTGGGAAATGAGTAATTCATTAATAACAAACATCCCCATTCTCCCCCCCAAGCTGGAGTTTTGTTTCCGTACTCCCGTCGCAACTGCCCGAATTAACCCAAATTCTTGAGTTAAAATTGTAACTATTTTATCAGATTCGCCCAGCACTTGCGCCTTGAGATTAATACCAGTTGCTTTATAGGTTTTGCTCATTTTTAGTCAGTAGTTAGTAGTCAGTGGTCAGTGGTCAGTAGTCGGTTGTCAGTAAGTAGTGAGACAGAATTAATTACACAATGTCATTGCGTTAGCGCAGCGTGGTGTTAGCCATAGGGAAAGAAGTGAAATGAAGCAATCGCCAGGGTTGTGATTGCTTCCCTTCCCTCGCAATGACTGTAAATATTTTTGTCCAATTACTTAGTAAAGAAAGAACAACTGACAAAGAACAGCTAAACAAAGGACGACTGACTACTCACTCTTTTCTTTTTCTGGGTAATTGCGTTGACGAAGTAAATCCACACCGCGAGATGTGCCTAGTCTAGTTGCACCAGCCATAATTAACTCTAAAGCATCATTATGGGTGCGAATACCACCTGATGCTTTGATGCCTACACGATCTTTTGCTATCTCTTTTAAAAGCTTAACATCGGCTACAGTTGCGCCACCATTCCAACCTGTACTGGTTTTTAAGAATGCAGCACCAGCATCCAAAGCCAGTTCCGCAGCGATTTGTTTCTCTGTATCCGTCAGCAAGCTAGTTTCTAAAATTACCTTTACAGGTTGTCCAGCTTCTTCACAAATTGTGGCAATTTCTCGGTGAACTTCCTCTGTTTTTCCCGCTTTTAACCACCCTAAATTAATAACCACATCCAACTCAGTAGCACCATTGTCTACTGCTTCTTTAGCTTCATATAACTTGACGGCTGAAGTATTTGCACCATTGGGAAAACCAATGACTGTACAAACTTGAGGATTTTTTTTATACAGAAGTTCTGCTACTTGCTTGACATAACAGGGATTTACACATACCGCTGCAAAGTTATATCTATATGCTTCGTCGCACCATTGACTAATCTGCTCTGGGGTGGCAATTGGTAATAGCAGAGAGTGGTCAATAAATGGCGCAATATCAATGTTTGGATAGTCTGCTGCCATCGTTTTTGTTTTTGGTGTAAAGTTGATTAAACTTGATGAAAATTAAAGTATTTCTTATATATTAAACCACATATCAAGAGAAGTCAGAAAGTAGGGGCGCAGGGACTGCGCCCTTAATCTTGCAACCCAGTGTTTAAAAAGTCAAGAATAGTTTGTGCTAAGGCTTTTGCGGCTAAGTAGGGAACACCATTACCAACGGTTTTAAACATATTCGTAAGTGACATATTTTCTGGAAGGAAAAAATTAACGGGTAAAGATTGAATTGCTAAGGCTTCGGCTACAGAAATACGTCTAATTTTATAAGGATGTAAATGGACTTCATTATTACCATAGCAAGCTGTGGGAGAATAACGCCACCGGTGCAGACGTTTAAATGATTTTTTGGAATCATCTCCTTCAGCAATAGTAGCAAATTTGATTTTACCTGCTCTTGGTTGAAAATGATGTTGAGCATTGGCATGGTTGAGAACGTGATTTTTTCTAAACCAATATTCAACAGTGAGTTTTTCAGGAATATTTTTAGGACAAGGAATTATGGAATCTTCTTGAAATGGCTCGCATTTATTCCAAGGATACGTAAATATTTGTTCTTGAGGATATAAAATATGGTTTTCCCAAGGAAAAGTAAATTCATCTTTGATTTTTATGTCTTTGAGAAATTTAGCTTGAAAGCCTATTAAAATAATTCTATCTCTATCTTGAGGGACACCATATTCAATAGAATTAATTAGCCTTTCTGTTAAGATATAACCAAATTTTTGTAATTTAATTTTTAGGTCTTCAAAAAATAAACGGTGTTTTGTAGTTCTCCACAAACCTTTAACATTTTCAAATAAAAAGAAATCAGGTAGATTTTGACAAATTAATTCAACATAAGCAAATGAAAGTTGGCCATTATCACCTAAATGTCCTTTGTTTTTACCACCAACTGAAAAATCAGGACAGGGTGGACCACCAATAAAGCCAATTACATTATTTGATTTACGGGAATCTTTGACTAATTCATTTAATCGTTGTGCTGGTGTTCCTACTATTAATTTACTTACGTCTGCGGCCTCTTCTTGATGATATCCATATTCAGGTTGGGGGAGATTGAGAATTTCCCGTGAATAGCGATATGCGGACATGAATGGAGGGAAGATTTCGTTAACGTAAGCGATGTTATAGCCTGTGGTTTCAAAACCTAAATCGAGGAAGCCTGAACCGGAAAAGAATGAGAAGATAAGGGGGGTAGACATTTGACATTATGAACGGTTTAATTTTTTGTTTAACTTTCTTAGGAATTATATTGATTGTAACGGTGCGTTATGAAGTGGTTTGGGTAAATACAAAGCGAAACCCAAGCTACGATTTTTTTACGCACTGTTATTGAGTGAGCCATAAAGTGTCTTTTATTCACATCTTCTGATTATCCCATAATCCGCCAGGGAATTAATTAATGTCATTGCGTAAGCGTTGCGTGGCGTTAGCCATATGGAACGAAGTGAAATGAAGCAATCACAACCCTGGCGATTGCTTCCCTTCGCTCGCAATGACTGTAAATATTTTTGTCCAATTACTTATATGGATTTGAAAATTAGGAAATTATTTTTTTGATTTACAATTTGACAGAAGAGAGATAATCAATAGATTCTATATTTTGTAATCATCTAAATCATTAATAAAATGGATAAATTACAAAGAATATTCAGCGTATTTATACTAATATTGGTACAAGTAGCACAAGGGATAATTCCTATAGGTTCAGATTTCACCATAATTCTGCTATGATAGGAGGCTGTGGGATTTGCTCCTAGTCTTGGTGCTTACTGCCCATTTGTGTATTTTAAACCATTCGTCCGCCTAAGACTGAAGCCGTGATTGGCGACAGGCCGATGTTATTCTTGGAGTTCTATGTCTTTTTCTAATCTCGGCTTGTCCCCAGAAATTGTTCGTGCTGTCACTGAGCGGGGATATGATAAACCTACACCAATCCAGACACAGGCTATTCCTGTGGTGTTGTCTGGTGGTGATATTATGGCTGGAGCGCAAACGGGTACTGGAAAAACTGCCAGTTTCACTCTGCCATTGTTACATCGTTTGTCTGCAAATAAGGGCATTTCTAGTAATTCTCATGGATTTCCGCCAATTCGCGCCTTAATTCTGACTCCTACTCGTGAACTCGCTGCACAGGTGCAAGAAAGTGTCCGTGATTATGGTAAATATTTGAATCTGAATTCAATGGTGATGTTTGGGGGAGTGAGTATTGGTCCCCAAAAACAGAAATTGAGAACCCGTGTAGATATTTTGGTTTCAACTCCAGGACGATTGTTAGATCATGTCCAACAAGGTACTGTGAATTTGTCTCGTGTGGAAGTGTTGGTACTAGATGAAGCAGACCGAATGCTGGACATGGGGTTTATTAATGATATCCGGCGTATTCTTTCACTTTTGCCTAAACAGCGGCAGAATTTGCTATTTTTTGCAACTTTCTCTGATAAAGTTAAAACTCTTGCGGCTGGGTTACTAAATAACCCGACTATGATTGAAGTCGCACGCCGAAATGTGACTGCGGCAACGGTATCACAAAAAGTTTATCATGTGGACAGAGAACGCAAACGCCAATTACTTTCTCATCTAATTCGAGAAAACAAATGGTATCAAGTATTAGTATTTAGCCGCACGAAGCATGGTGCTGACCGGTTGGTGAAGCAGTTGGGTGAAGACCGAATTCAAGCGCTCGCTATTCACGGTAATAAGAGCCAGGGAGCGCGAACTCACGCTTTAGCCAAGTTTAAAGATGGGACTTTGCAGGTATTGGTAGCAACGGATATTGCTGCGCGGGGTCTTGATATTAGTGAACTACCTCACGTTATTAATTACGATTTACCCAATGTCCCAGAAGATTATGTGCATCGCATTGGTCGGACTGGACGCGCTGGTGCGGAAGGTCAAGCGATTTCCCTTGTATGTGTTGATGAACATCATTTATTAGCGGATATTGAACAACTCATTGAGCAGCGTTTACCGAAAGAGGTGGTAGATGGTTTTGGAGTCAACCCAGAAATTAAAGCTGAACCAATTCCCAATGGACGCAAAGCTCCTTCTGGTGGTGGTGGAAATCAGCGGACTCGTCGTTCTGCTCCTAAATCTGCTTCTTCAAAATCACCTAGACAGCCTTCTTCACGCACAGCCGCAGGGGATAAAAAGCCTGGTCCTAGTTCTCCTACACCACGTCGTTCTGGTAAACGTAGGTAATAGCTGAGTTGATAATTGATAACTGACAATTGATAAGTAATTGGACAAAAATATTTACAGTCATTGCGAGCGAAGGGAAGCAATCACAACCCTTGCGATTGCTTCATTTCACTTCGTTCCATTCCCAATGACCTTGTGTAATTAATCCTGTCTCACTACTTAATTATCAACTTTTACCCATTCCCCGGATTATTTTTGGGGTTCTTTTTAGGAACTACGGTCAGAAACGGTAAGTTCTACCGAGATTGCCTGTGGAGCGGGCAAAGATTTGATCTATGATCTGATTATCAGTATTCATAACAAAGATTTAGATATAGATTTGGAATCAGCTTTAACTTTTATTACCACTCATCAAGAATGGTATCACTGGATTTTTACAAAGTTTGGTTTTACGCTACCCAAACAATAAAATCACTGTAGTAAATTGTTACAGTGCGTAAATTTTAAGTTATGAAAATACTCATCCTCAATGCCGGTTCTAGCAGCCAAAAGAGTTGTCTGTACGACATGACACCCCCGATTCCTAATTTAGCCCCCCAACCTCTTTGGGAAGGAAAAATAAATTGGACTGAAAACCAAAATCAGGCAGAAATTACAGTTAAAACCGCTACAGGTGCAAAACTGCAAGCAACTCTGGCTGATGATTCCCGACAGGTGCAATTTACTCATTTGTTATCTACGCTTACAAATGGCGAAACCAAGGTAATTGATGATTTAGCAGCCATAGATGTGGTAGGACATCGAGTAGTACATGGTGGTCAAGATTACCAAGAGGCTGTGATAATTACGGAAGAAGTTAAACAGGCGATCGCTCACTTATGTAATCTAGCCCCAGCCCATAATCCAGCCGCTTTAGCTGGTATTGAAACCATTGAAAATAGTCTAGGGAATATTCCCCAAGTCGCAGTTTTTGATACTGGATTTCACCGCACTTTATCCGATGCCGCAGCTATCTATCCCATCCCCTATCATTTAGTTGAACAGGGTATCCGTCGTTATGGCTTTCATGGCATCAGTCACCAGTATTGTGCCAATCGAGCAGCGGAAATTCTTGGTCAAGATTTACAATCTCTGCGAATAATTACCTGTCATTTAGGTAATGGTTGTTCTTTAGCCGCCATCAAAAATGGTTGCAGTATTGACACAACAATGGGATTTACTCCTCTAGATGGTTTAATGATGGGTAGCCGCAGTGGTTCAATTGATCCAGGGATTTTGATTTACTTATTGCAACAGTATAATTACTCTAGTCACGAATTAGATAATGTGTTAAATAAAGCTTCAGGATTAAAAGGTATTTCTGGAGTATCTAGTGATTTAAGGGAAGTGATAGCTGCAAAAGACCAAGGTAATCAACGCGCTCAACTAGCTTGGGATATATACGTACATAGCCTCCGGGCTGGTATCGGGGCAATGCTGGCTAGTTTAGCAGGTTTAGATGTTTTAGTCTTTACCGCTGGAGTCGGCGAAAACTCCCCAGCAATCCGTCAAGCTGCTTGTGAAGCCTGGGGATTTTTAGGACTGAAAATTGACTTGGCGAAAAATCAGCAACAACCTATTGATATTGATATTGCCACATCTGATTCCACAGTACGAATCTTAGTCATAGAAACTCAAGAAGATTGGTCAATAGCTCAACAATGTTGGAAATTGCTGCAACAATAATACAGGAGTTCAGGAGGTAGGGGCGCAGGGCCTGCGCCCATTCAGGAGTATGGCTAACGCCACGCTATGCCTTCGGCACACCACGTGAACGCTATCAGGAGTTCAGAAGGAACAAGGAACAAATTTCTCCCCCACTCTCCCCCACCTGTCTCTTATATACATCTCCGAGCCCAGGATACG
>NZ_JADEWA010000216.1:0-8741 GCF_015207865.1 Dolichospermum sp. LEGE 00246 | reverse complement strand
GTATTTACTTAACAAAATAGACGATAAAGGAGAATCTCCATTGTTATATCCGCTAGAATCTCCGTAAATCCTTTACAGACAAGAATTTCCCCTTTTTACCGCCAAGATTTATCATCCCTGGTAAGTTGAATTATTTCTTGCATCTATCTTCGGAGTTACCACGAAAAATCATCGCTAAATTCATAAACTCGATGTTATGGTAAATGTATATGAAAATTTCGTTCATAAATCCCATCTATATATAACAAGCAAATTTTATGCAGTGCAGTTTTCACATTCACTTTGATCACTAACGGCAAAATTTTTTGCATACCACAAAACAACTGAAATGTCAAAAATAATGCTAGTCCAGTCAGAAGCAAATTCACAATTCCTCTAGTCTTTTTCTCAACTACGGCAAGCATTACAGTTAAACCACGTATGAACACAACTAAAATCCTCTACGTTCGCCTTCCCTGTAACCCTATCTTTCCGATTGGGGTTGTCTATCTTTCCGATCATGTCCACAAATTATTTCCCCATACCGAACAGCGAATTCTTGACTTAGGCACAATCCCCCCCCTAGATTATACTTCCGCCCTAGACCGATGTATTGATGAGTTTCAACCCACCCTACTAGTCTTTTCCTGGCGAGATATTCAAATTTACGCTCCAGTGGGTGGACGGGGCGGCAATCCTCTGCAAAACGCCTTTGAATTCTACTACGCGAAAAACCCGGTTATAAAATTGCGTGGTGCTTTGGGCGGGTTGAGAATTTTTATTGCTTATTATGTAGAATTATGGCGCAATTTGGGACTAGTTAAACGGGGTTTAAAACGCGCCCAAAAATATCAATCTCAAGCCCGTGTAGTCTTAGGTGGTGGTGCAGTTAGCGTATTTTATGAACAGTTGGGTAAAAGCTTACCGCCCGGAACAATTATTTCCGTAGGTGAGGGAGAAATCCTACTCACAAAACTGCTCAAGGGTGAAGATTTTCAGGATGAGCGCTGTTATGTAGTGGGAGAAAATAAACCACGTCAACGGCTAATTCATGAACAACCCACCCCCCTAGAAAAAACAGTTTGTAATTACGATTACATCGAAACTATTTGGCCGGAATTTAATTATTACCTGCAAGAACAGGACTTTTATATTGGTGTTCAAACCAAACGCGGTTGTCCCCATAATTGCTGCTACTGTGTTTATACAGTAGTTGAAGGTAAACAAGTCCGCATTAACCCTAGTGATGAAGTTGTAGCAGAAATCCGAGAATTATATAACCGGGGTATTCGCAACTTTTGGTTTACAGATGCTCAATTTATCCCCGCCCGGAAATTCATTGATGATGCTGTAGAACTTCTCCAGAAAATCGTTGATTCGGGAATGTCGGATATCCATTGGGCAGCATACATCAGAGCCGACAACTTAACACCCCAATTGTGTGAGTTAATGGTAAAAACAGGCATGAATTATTTTGAAATCGGGATTACCAGCGGTTCTCAAGAACTGGTTCGCAAAATGCGAATGGGTTATAACTTGCGGACTGTTTTACAAAATTGCCGTGATTTAAAATCCGCCGGTTTCAATGATGTAGTTTCTGTTAACTACTCCTTTAATGTGATTGATGAACGTCCCGAAACTATTCGTCAAACTATTGCCTATCACCGCGAACTAGAACGGATTTTTGGGGCTGATAAAGTTGAACCTGCTATTTTCTTCATTGGACTCCAACCCCATACCCATTTAGAAGAATATGCCTTTAAAGAGGGTATTCTCAAGCCTGGTTATGATCCTATGAGTTTAATGCCTTGGACAGCCAAAAAACTCCTCTGGAATCCTGAACCATTAGGTTCTTTCTTCGGTGCGGTTTGCTTACAAGCTTGGCGACAAAATCCCAATGACTTCGGACGAGAAGTGATGGATATTTTAGAAGCCAAATTGGGTTGTGCTGATTTGGAAGATGCACTTTCTGCACCCATAGAAAAACCAGATAAACAGTTAGCAAGCGTATCTTAAAACTCCTGGGCGATTAGCCCGGGTGATTAGAAATCACGGCTACACAAACAAAGTCCGCCTGCGCGGACTAATTAAAAATTAAGGGTTTGAAATGAAACCCACGCAGGTGGGTTTTGCCTGTGTAGACGCGGCTTATAAGCGCCGTATTATCGGAAATCCCCAATTAATTCCATGTTACAAGGTTCAATTCTCCAACAGTTAGAAGCATCTCACCGCCACAGTGCTAGACCTATTCATTTTGGCGTGTACTATAAAAATACCTTAGTGTCTCTCTGCCATGCTTTGGAAGATCATATTCTAACTAAAGATAATGATCCTTTCGTGATCACGGCTTTCCAGGAGGGTAAATGGTATCTGGAAGAGGCTCAAAGATACGCAGATATCGCGCAACACAGCCGGGAAATTGTCATTATGGCAACGGCTGATTCTGGTTTTGCTGAACATCCAACCGGTCAATTACCTAACATTGATTTGGTGGGACTAGCTGCTGATGATCCTGTGGCGCAGGAGTGGCACTTGATTATTCTAGCCCCTGATTACACGGCTATGGTAATTTGTCAAGAGTTATCTGAAGCTGACTATGGGAAAGATGGATTACCAACTTGCGATTTAGAGCGTAAATTCTATGGTTTATGGACATTTGAACCGGAATTGGTGGAGGAAACCGCAGAGTTAGCGATCGCTCACATTCAAGACTATCATCCCGAACTAGCGCTCAAACTGAGTCAATATAAACAAGCAATTCACCCAGCTATCTGTCCGGGCGAAGAAGTAGCTACCGTTGTCTCTCGTGTTGTTGATTACCTCAAAACCGGGCAAGGTAACTTACCTGTTCTCACCGCATCCCACCAAAAATTTCTAGATCGTAACTTGGTATCTAACGAAATTCAGGCATTTTTGCGGATGGCACAGTTGATTGATCTAGCAGATAGTCGTAACCCCGCCGCTGCCTCAGAAGTAGCATCTCTTGTCGAAACAATGGGGCAATTATTAGATTTACCCGCATGGCAAATTAAAAGATTACGCCTAGCTGCTTTTTTGCATCGCTTAGACCCACTGCAAAAAGCCGAAAGCCTGATTAGTCCCACCCATATAACAACAGCTTATCAAGAACAATCTCCTAGTTGTCCTCTGGCTTGTCCCCTCGTCCCAGGAGCGCAAGCATTACGAATCATGCCACGACTACGAGCCATAGCCCAAATTATCACCCACCAAAGCGAATGGTGGAATGGTACAGGCGAACCCGCCGGTTTAGCCGGTGATGATATTCCTTTAGAATCACGAATTTTGTCATTGATAGCAGAATTTCAGCTACAAGTCAATCAGTATAAATACTCCAGCAAAGGAGAAGCAGAGATATTTACTCAAGCCTTAGATCAGTGTCGAAAACAACAATCTACCCGCTTTGATCCTAAACTTGTAGATACATTAACTTTATTAGTGATGGGTTTACAACAGGGGCTTGATTTACCGATAATGACACCCAAGGTCAGCAGTGGTTTATGGTTACTTGACTCCCGTTGGGATGCCGACAGCAAAAGTAGTGAGCAGATTTCAGTGTACAGCAAATGAATATAGAAACCATTAGATTAGGGCAAAACAAACAACTTCCCGGTGCAAATTTAGAAGATGAGGATCTATCTCACCTAGATTTAAGGAAGATAAATTTAACAGGGGCTAAACTGGTGGGGACTGACTTCACTGGTTCTAAATTAGAGGGTGGTCATTTTGAAGGTGCAAATTTAATGGGGGCAAACCTACAAGAAACCGACCTGCGGGCTAACTTGATGGGTGCAAACTTGATGCAGGCTAACTTGACAAGTGCGGACTTACGTGGTAGCAACTTACGGGGTAGTAACTTGATGGGATCAATCCTCAACGATGCCTCTTTAGCTGGTGCTTTTTTAAGTGGTGCTAATTTGCATGGTGTAAATTTGCAGAGTGTTGACTTACGATGTGCAGATTTACGAGGTGCAAATTTAACGGGAGCTAATCTCAAAGGTGCAGATTTAAGCGGTGCAGATTTACAAGGTGCTGTACTAATTGAAGCGAATCTTGAAGAAGCAGATTTAAGAACAGCAAATTTAGCAGGGGCTAATTTAACCGGAGCTAATTTACTCTGTGCTGAATTAGATGCAGTGAAGTTAAACGGGGCAAATTTAGATCGGGTGTGTTTGCGGGGAACAGTTTTGGAAGCTAGTACTGCCGCAGGAGGAAATTAAGGCGTTGCTGAATTAGGGTATGAAATTGAAAAATCAATGATTTCAAACTCTTACTCTCTGCGACTGGAGCACCTCTGCGTGTGCCGTATGCATAACAAAATCATACTCTTAACCAGCAACGCCCATTTTTCTTTGTCGGATTTGGAAAATTGAGGATATCCAGATCGTTGAAACTGTTCCCTGTTCCCTGCCTTCACAGACAAATTATTCAGCAAACCCTATAAGTAGTGAGACAGAATTAATTACATAATGCCATTGCGTAAGCGAAGATTGGCGTTAGCCATATGGAACGAAGTGAAATGAAGCAATTCCAAGGGTTGTGATTGCTTCCCTTCCCTCGCAATGACTGTAAATATCTTTGTCCAATTACTTATAGTTCCTCTGGGTTCTCGGATCAGGGATTAACTGAAATAATGATATTGTTATGAGTGTTATTTCCGAGATTTAACAGTTTAATGAATATTATCTCCACCTCTATTCCTGATATTCTTCTCCTCGAACCCCAAGTTTTCCAAGACTCACGGGGCTTTTTCTTAGAATCCTATAATCAGAAAACATTCACAGAGAAACTGGGAATTACAGCCAACTTTGTCCAGGATAATCACTCAAAATCTGAATACAATGTGCTACGAGGCTTACATTACCAAATCATCCAACCTCAAGGTAAATTAGTTCGCGCCATTGTTGGTAAAATCTTTGATGTCGCAGTAGACATGAGAAAAAACTCCCCCACCTTTGGACAATGGGTAGGTTACGAACTCAGCGCCGAAAACAAACGCCAATTGTGGATACCAGCAGGATTTGCTCACGGCTTTCTCGTGCTTTCAGAAACTGCCGAAGTTTTGTACAAAGCTACAGATTATTATACACCACCAGGCGATCGCGCTATACTTTGGAATGATCCAGATTTAGCTATAGATTGGCCTCTGAAAACACCCCCAATTTTATCAGCTAAAGATAGCAACGCTCCAACTTTCAAAAACGCCGAAGTTTATGAATAAATCAATATTATTAATAGGTAGTAACGGACAAGTTGGAACAGAACTACAACATACCCTTGCATCCAACTACAAAATTATAACAGTTGCGCGTCCGCAAATAGACTTAACTCAACCTGAAAACTTACGCCAAATTATCAGAGAAACCCAACCGGAAATAATTATCAATGCGGCTGCTTACACCGCAGTAGATAAAGCCGAAAGTGAACCAGATATTGCTCACATAATTAATACTACAGTTCCCCAAATTATTGCTGAAGAAAGTCAAAAATTAGGAAATTTATTAATTCACATTTCCACAGATTACGTATTTGATGGTAACAGTAATTATCCCTATCAAGAAAACAAGATTACCAATCCATTGAGCGTATATGGAAAAACAAAATTAGCCGGAGAAATAGCAATTCAAAATATTTGCCCTCAACATATAATTCTCCGTACAGCTTGGGTTTATGGAACTTATGGAAAAAGCAACTTCGTTAAAACCATGTTACGACTAGGTATTGAAAGACCGGAAGTTAGAGTAGTTGCCGATCAAATTGGTAGTCCTACATGGGCGCGAAATATAGCCTTAGCAATTACCCAAATTATCCCCCAATTAACATTAGAAACTGCGGGAATTTATCACTATACAAATAGTGGTGTAGCCAGTTGGTATGACTTCGCCATAGCTATCTTTGAAGAAGCAGAAAAACTCGGTTTCCCCCTCACCATCAAAAATATTATCCCCATTACCACTCCCGAATATCCTACACCAGCAAAACGTCCTGCTTATTCTGTCTTAGCTTGTGAGAAAATATCCAAAGTCTTGGGAACTTATTCTCCTCATTGGCGACAAGGACTCAGATTAATGTTAAAAGAATTACAAGAAAAATCTCTATGAAAGCCCTAATTTTATCCGGTGGAAAAGGTACTCGTTTACGCCCATTAACTTATACAGGAGCAAAACAACTTGTACCCGTTGCCAACAAACCAATTTTATGGTATGGCATTGAAGAAATGGCTACAGCAGGGATTACTGATATTGGTATTATTATCAGCCCAGAAACCGGGGAAGAAGTCAAGAGTAAAACCGGAAATGGTGAAAAGTTCGGCGTTAATATTACCTATATTTTACAAGAAAAACCGGCAGGATTAGCCCAAGCTGTCCAGGTTGCCCGTCCTTTTTTAAAAGATTCACCCTTTGCCATGTATTTAGGTGATAACCTAATTCAACAAGGTGATTTGAGTTCATTTTTAGATAAATTTACTCAACAACAACCAGATGCTTTAATTCTGTTACGGGAAGTCACAAATCCTAGCGCTTTTGGTGTGGCAAAGGTAGATGAAAAAGGCAGAGTATTACAATTAATTGAAAAGCCGAAAATTCCGCCTTCAAACTTAGCATTGGTAGGGGTTTATTTCTTTTCACCAGTTATCCATGAGGCGATTTCTCTGATTAAACCTTCAGCTAGAGGAGAATTAGAAATTACTGATGCAATTCAATGTTTAATAGATCAAGAAAAAGAAGTTTTAGCCTGTAATCTTGACGGTTGGTGGTTAGATACAGGTAAAAAAGATGATTTATTAGAAGCTAACCGTCTCATTCTTGATACCTATTTAACAAAATCAATTCTGAGTGATATTGACTCTACAACCCAGATTACTGGAAGAGTGGAAATTGGCGTTGGATCTAAAATTACCAACTGTACAATTCGCGGACCTGTGATCATTGGTAATAACTGTTATTTAGAAAACTGTTTTATCGGTCCTTATAGTAGTATTGCCGATAATTCAACACTGATAGAAACAGATTTAGAACACAGCGTAGTATTAGAAGGTGCTAAAATCACTGGCATTCAACAACGAATTATTGACAGCCTAATTGGACAACGCGCCCAATTAAGTATTGCCCCCCGTCGTCCTAAAGCATTACGCTTTTTAATTGGTGATGATTCGCAAATTGAATTGACTTAAAGGCAAGAGGTATCATTCTAGACACTGTACCAATATTCAATAAAAAGGCTGGTTTTAGCAATACTATAAATACCTTGCTACAACTGGCTTTTATTTCAATATGTTCTGTCATGATTATTTCTTTTTATTTTATCTTTAGGACTTACGCACAAGTTACTAAAAACGAACCACAGAGAACACAGAGGAATGAAAGTTTGAGATCGAGTAAGTATCTACTATTCATCAAAGTCAACCTTTTCACAATCTTGTTTTATTGCTTCACTCATTAGCTGTAAGTCTTCTTTGGGTATTGAACCGGCAAACTCTAGTAATTCTTTACCGGGAACGCCTTTGATTTTTGATTTTGTTAAATTGCGGGCAAATTCCAGGACCTGATATTGCAAGTCTTGAGGTATTATGTTTAATTGTTGAATAATTTGATCAGAAATAGATGTAGTCATAATTTCCTTGAATTTTGACTTTGAATGAGTGCAAATTAAACTACTGTTATCCGTGCATTATCTCTCAATTTAGGTTTGACTGTAATTTCTACATCAATTCCCAAAGTATTGAGAAATCTAAACATTCTTTCTAGAGAAAAACCTGTAAATCTTCCTCTCATTAAAGCAGAAACTTTTGGTTGATCAATTCCTAATAATTCGGACGCTTCTGCTTGGGTGATATGACGTGCAATAATAGCATTACTGATTTTACGTGCAAGTTCTGCTTTTACTAGCATTTCCTCTGGGTTGGGTAAATCTAAATCAGCAAATACGTTACCTCTACTGGTTTTTATGGCTCTTGCGTCTCTTTTATGGTGATTGAGGATTGATGATAACAAAACCCTTGCGGGACAAGGGTTATAAACAATTATTTCCATATTTTCAATGAAATGTCTACACAATAGGGCTTTCAATGATTTTGAACCAGGTTTTCCATAAAAATAACCGAAGAACCGTTTTTATTTCAATCTTTTCTGTATTGTAATTGTGCATCTACTTTAATTACTCAATTACAGGGATTTGCAATGATATCTTATTAGATGATATCAACACAACAGAATGGGATAAAGATGAATGGCAATGGTAGTCAACAGATTTGATGTATTCCTAGTTAATCTTGACCCTCCCATTGGCAGTGAAATTAAAAAAACACGCCCTTGCTTAATAATCTCACCCAACGAAATCAACCATTATATTTCCACCGTAATAGTTACACCAATGACAACAAAAGGGCAACTATACCCCACAAGAGTAACCTGTCAATTTCAAGGAAAAGAAGGGCAAATCGTACTTGACCAAATTCGCACAATAAATAAAACTCGACTAATCAAACTTCTCGGTCAAATTACCACAGAAGAACAAAAAGCCGTTTTGGATATCTTAGCGGAAATGTTCGCAGAATAAATAACCTTCTTCTTCCTTCGTGTCCTATCCCTACGGGACGCTGCGCGTTAGCTTCTTCTTGACACTCCCCGGTCTAAAGACACGGGGATTCTTAATCGAATAATTGCAAACACAACTGCTCGAATAATATCCGCTTTTCAGGTATTACCTTAGATGTACGGTTCCCCGCCTGATGCCGTTTGCCA